>JAAYGZ010000144.1 GCA_012727515.1 Desulfovibrionales bacterium | reverse complement strand
TCCTTACCGTTGCCTCCTACTACAAAGATTGGGCCGGCATTGGTGGCACCGCAAACTTCATGACCTGTGGTGAATTTCCACAAGTGGGAAGTGACATGAACAGCTGCTGGATGCCCAGCGGGGTGATCTATAACCGCAACATCGGTAAAGTTGATGCGTTTGACCCCAACCTCATTACCGAACACGTGCGCCACAGCTGGTACAAAGGCGACAAGGCCCACCATCCCTACCAGGGTGTGACCGAGCCTCAGTACACCAGCTACGAGGACCGGGACCGCTACTCCTGGTCAAAGGCTCCCCGCTATGATGGCAACTCCATGGAAACCGGCCCCTTGGCCGCTGTTCTGGTGGCCTATGCCAAGGGACACCCGGAAGTGAAAAAGACAGTTGACTATGTTCTGAGCTATCTGGGTGTTGGCCCTGAAGCGCTCTTTTCAACCCTGGGTCGAACTGCTGCCCGTGGAATTGAAACCAAGGTCATCGCTGACAAGCTGATGGACTGGGTCAACGAGTTGGCTGAAAATGTGAAAAGTGGGAACACCAAGATCTATCAGGAATGGCAAATGCCTGACGAAGCTGAAGGCGTTGGCTTTGTTAACGCCCCGCGCGGCTCCCTGAGTCACTGGATCCGGATCAAGGGCGGCAAGATCGAGAACTTCCAGTTGGTCGTGCCCACCACCTGGAACCTCGGCCCGCGCTGTGCCGAAGGCAAGCTCTCGGCCGTGGAGGAAGCACTCATGGGAACCCCCATCGCTGACCCGGAGCGTCCTGTGGAAATCCTGCGCACAGTACATTCCTTTGATCCCTGCATTGCCTGCGGCGTGCACGTTATTGACTCAAAAACCAACCAGGTTCGTAAATTCAAGATTCTATAACAAACGACAAGGGCCCCGGATAGCGGGGCCCTGCCTATCTTGAAACGACCTTTTTCAGATACCAGATCATCCCCAAACACCGGACGTATCCATGACCTCAAGCGAAACGCAAATTCTTGTTCTAGGCGTCGGCAATATCCTCTTCACTGATGAAGGCATTGGAGTCCGTTGCATCGAACAAATGCAACGCGAGTACACCTTCTCGCCCAACGTCACCCTGATGGACGGAGGCACCCTGGGCACGCGACTTATGGGCCCCATCATGGAGGCAAACCTCCTGATTGTCTGCGATGCTGTCCTGTGCGACGATGAGCCTGGCTCAGTGTACAAACTCATGGGTGAAGATCTGCGCAAAAGCATTGCGTTCCGGAACTCCATGCACCAAACCGACCTGGTTGATACATTGGTCATGTGTGAACTTGTTGGCAATCGCCCCCAGGCAGTTGTCATTGGCATGGAACCCCTTGACTACCATTCCATGGACCTGAATCTTTCCCCCACTGCCCAATCATCCCTTCCCGCCATGATCCGGGCCGTGATCAGCGAAATTGAATCCGCCGGCGGAACCTGTACCCCAAACTAAGGAGTCATACCATGTGTCTGGCCATTCCTGCACAAATAGAATCCATCACCAATGGCGTGGCCCAGTGCCGGGTGGGCGAAGGCGACACCTTTGTCAGCGCGTCACTCATGCTTTTGGACCAGGAGGCTCTGCCTGGCGATTATGTCATCATCCACGCTGGTTTTGCCATCCGCAAGCTTGACCTCAAGGAAGCCCAGGAAACCCTGACTATCCTGCGTGACCTGGCCAATGCCTATGCCGAAGTGCAGAACAAATACGACCAGGAGCAGTGTGCCTGCACGCGAGCCTGATCCGGATAAAGTTCAGGGCGCAGTATTGCGCATGGCTGTAGGCAAAAGCCCTGACTGCTTGCATGTTCTGTGCCCTGAAATCCCCAGCCTGTGCCGTTTATGAACAACTGACAACTGGCAGGGATTGTAATCTGAAATGTCAGCTTTTCTGACCACACGCAGACGCTTATATCTGCACGTATTCCTGCCAGCCTTTCAGTAAACCAAAGCAGCCCGCCAGCATCATATCCCCTCCAGGGGCCAGAAACTCAACATCAGCCCCGTGCAGCATGGCCCGTTGCGGGCCAAGAACAACTGTTCGTGAAAATCCCGACCCGGCCTCAGGAGCCACCACACAGCCATGCCCTCCATCGTCAAAAACCGTACTATTGGCCAGTATTCCCTGACGAAAATCCTGAAGATGCTGCATCAATTTCTGCTGATCTATATACCCGGTATGATGTTCATAAACACCCCAGACCCGCTCATCACGCACCAGAAAGGCAATGGTATGGCTGTTGCCGATATTGACGACCAGCACTCCTTCCTGCCTGCTGCTTGCAGCAACGCCCGGATCAAACAACGCTCCGAGCATGGCCGCAGCTCCGGTATCAGCCACAATTCCCAGACCAATGGCTTTACGCAGGCACTGCAAGCGGGTCATCTGCGTTGGGGGCTCTGTGTACAGCAAGGCCGCAAATTTGCCCTGCTCCTCACGCATAAAGCGCTCCCAGTAGGCAAAACGAGACAAGCGGTTACTTTTCCCTGGAAAAAAACCGTGGTCCTGGACGCAGGCAAGCACAAAATCTGGCGCTGGCAGCCCGGCGTGTTGTAAAAAACCCTGCCAAAATCCTGCGTCAAAATCTGTGAGCATGACCGCCGAGGCTGTTAGCGGAGGATTTGTGGTCAGTGTAATGCCAAATCCCGCAATGTGCTCCAGGTCATCCCCTAAGGCCAGGGCTGCTTCAGGATGGGCAAAAACACGTAATCCAGCGTCCTGATGGGCCTTCAGGGCACGCCAAAACCCTCCGCCCATATTTTGCCCGCAGAGATAGATATCCCGACCAGCTTTGGTGAGTTCTCGAATGCGCGTTGCAACCACCCGCGCCGGGGCAGGTAAAATAAATTTGGGACAATTTTCCAGTTCCATGCCCTCTTGATACAAGAGCACATCCTGGGTTCCGCTGCCAATATCCAGAATCAGACAGGTTGATGCCTGCATAGTTCACTCCTTTCACGTTTCACGTTCTTGCCCGTACTTTTCAGGCTTGCGCTTTTCTTGTTGTGATAAAAATCCCGAATATTGACCGTTTCTGGTCAGTCAGGCACATAACACAAAAATTTATACAGGCACTGCGTATGAGAATACTCCAATTGTTCTCTAAAAATTCCATCAGTTATCATTTTTTCTCGGAGGCGCTATGATTATTGGCTTAGGGGTTGATATTGTGGAATTGCAGCGCATCAAGAGTTCATGTGAAAAATTTGCCCAGGCCTTTTACAATAAAATCTTAACTGACCACGAACAAGAGCTGCTTCCGATCCATCCTGTCCCCTATCTGGCCGCGCGTTTTGCCGCCAAAGAAGCTGCGGTCAAGGCTCTGGGCACTGGATTTAGCCACGGCATTACACCTCGTGACATAGAAATCTGCTCCAAGCCTTCAGGCCAGCCATATCTGCAATTTTATGGGCAGGCCTTGGAGCACTATCAGGCATGTGGCTCCAGCGCATGCCACCTGTCCCTGACCCATGGCCGCGACTATGCTGTCGCTGTTGTTATCCTGGAACGCTAAGGAAAAACTCATGTTTACCCCGCTCCCCACCCCTCAGGAAATGGCGCATTGGGACCGCCTGACCATTGAAGAATTTGGCCTGACCGGAAAAATTCTCATGGAAAATGCCAGCCGAGACGCCCTGCATGTGCTGAAAAAAGACTTTGGTCCTCTCAAAAACAAGTCTGCCCTGGTCTTTGCCGGGTCTGGCAATAATGGCGGTGATGGTTTTGCCTTGGCCCGTCATCTTGTCAACCACGGAGTCAAGACCCTGATTCTGCACGCAAAACATCAGCATGAATACACAGAAGATTCGGCCTATCACTTAAATTTAGCCCTGACCATGGGCATCCCCTGTTATTACTTGCCCAACTATGAACTTGATCATCTGCCTAAAATTGATCTTATTGTTGACGCCCTGCTTGGCACTGGCTTTAGTGGACAGTTACGCCCTGAAACGCAGCGCTGGATCAAGTCCATCAATCGTCTTGGTGCATCTTCTTATGTGGTATCCTTAGACATTCCCTCAGGTCTTGATGGCAGCACCGGAGAGCCCAGACCCATAGCAGTGCAGGCCACAGCCACAGTGACCTTTGAAGAAGCCAAACTCGGTCTTTTTCTTCCTCCTGCCAATCGGTATGTCGGAAAATTATTTGTTGGAAAAATCGGCATCCCCAAACATATCAAGGAAGCCCATCCCACAATGCATGTGGCGCTGGATGCAAACATCTGCCAGCTTCTGCATACCCCAAGCCCGACCATGCACAAAGGTGATGGCGGGCACCTCCTGATTTTAGGCGGCTCTGCCGGACTGACCGGAGCGCCCCTGCTTGCTGCACGAGCTGCGTATCGAAGCGGTGCTGGTTTAGTGACTCTGGCCAGCCCAAGCCAACTCCATACAGCCTCAGCATTTCCAGAAGTCATGACCCTGGGGCTAGGACAGACAAGCGCCTGGGACGCGACCTGCTTTGAGGAACTACGTGAGCATTTGCCCCGCTTTTCCGCCGTGGTCTTTGGCCCTGGCCTGGGACGCACGCCCGGAGCGGCTGAATTTGTACGCGCCTATGTGCAGCATCCTCACCATACGACCTTGTACGATGCAGATGCCTTATATCATCTGGCCCAACATCAAGACCTGTTATCTCACCTTGACAGCCGGGCCGTGCTTACACCCCATCCTGGCGAAATGGGCACATTCTTTCATGTAAGTTCAACAGATATCAATCTGGCCCGCGCCAGCTATGCGCGAAAATTTACCACTGCCCACAACGTAATCCTGGTGCTCAAAGGCGCAGCGACAATTATTGCAAGCCCTGAGCCACCCCTGGCTATTTCTCCGTTTTGCTCTCCCAACCTGGCCATTGCCGGATCTGGAGACGTACTTTCCGGCATGATTGGCACCTTGCTTGCCCAGGGATACCCACCATTGACCGCCGCCCAACTCGGCGTATATTGGCATGGTTACACGGGCATGTTACTGGCTCGTGATTTTCCGTATCGCGGCAATACGCCCCTGGAAATTGCCGACTATCTGCCTCTGGCACTCAAGGAGTGGAAACATGCGCACTGCTCGTGACATCATGACCACTGAGGTCGTCACTATCAGCCCCCAGGCTGACGTTACTGAAGCTGTTCGGATTTTATTAGAAAAAAAGATTAACGGGCTTCCGGTTGTTGATGCCCTTGGTTCTTTGGTGGGCATTATTTGTCAGAGTGATCTGGTCCGTATGCAAAAATCTTTACCCATTCCCTCGTTGTTCACGCTGTGGGATGGCTTTGTGCCTCTCTCTTCTGCGGCGCTTTTAGAAACAGAAGTCAAGCGTATTGCTGCTTCCAAAGTTTCTGATGCCATGACCGCAGAAGTAGTGACTATTTCGCCGGACATGAACCTGGATGAGATCGCCGCGCTCATGGTTGACCAAAAATTCCACACCTTGCCCGTGATTGATGACACAGGGCGTTTGGTGGGCATTGTTGGTAAAAAAGATATTTTACGCACCCTTATGCCGCACACATGAGCGTTCTTGCCTTGGGTTCATTATCAGCAACCACGGCCTTAGGGCAGGCCATGGCCGCCTGTGCCCAGCGCCTCAGCCCTCCTGCGCTGCTTATGCGCGGAGCGCTGGGAGCAGGCAAAACCACCTTTGTGCGCGCAGTGGTTTCAGCCTTGCCAGGGGCAGACCTGGCAGAGGTCAGCAGCCCCAGTTTTAATATTGTTAATCTCTACCCAACCACCCCCATTGTGGCTCATTTTGATTTGTACCGCACTCATGGCCTGGGCCTTGATGCAGACATAGAAGAAACCCTTCATGATCCCCAGCACTGGTGTTTGATGGAATGGGCAGAATACCTCCCAGAGCCATGTATTCCCACGCAGTATCTTGCCATGGACTGGATCACCACGGATGAGCAGCGCATTGTTCGTTTTCATGCCCAGGGCCATGACGCCCACGAATTTGCACGCTGCGTTTTTGCCATGTTTGATAACACACAGGATGCCCGGTGACACAGCAGCGTCCTTTGGCGGAGTCACTTCGTCCAGCCACTCTTGAAGATTTCATTGGTCAGGATCATTTTCGCCAGCGCCTGCACGCCCTTATGCAGTCCCCGAATCTGCCGAGCCTTTTGCTTTTCGGGCCTCCGGGCTGTGGCAAATCCACAGTGGCTCTGCTCCTGGCCCAGCAAAGTGGCAGAACCTTTGTCCGTTTAAGTGCTCCGGAAGCAGGAATCACCAGCCTGCGCAAACACATCCAGGGCAAAGACGTACTGATCCTGGACGAACTGCACCGCTATTCCAAAGCGCAACAGGATTTTTTTCTTCCCTTGCTTGAAACCGGAGAATTGACGCTCATTGCCACGACCACAGAAAATCCGTCTTTCAGCGTAACACGCCAATTGCTTTCCAGGCTGCATGTGCTGCGCCTGCGTTCTTTAGGGCAGCGCGAATTGGTGGATATTGGACAGCGCGGGACACAACGGCTTGGCACAACAATTCCGGACAAAAGTCTGGATCTATTGGCAACCCTGGCCGGTGGTGATGCTCGGACCATGCTTAATCTTGTGGAGTTTGCCGCTGGGTTGCAGCCAGCAGATTTAGAGCCGGAGCAGCTCAAAACGCGCCTGCCTGAACTGGTCTTTCGAGGCGACCGGGACGGGGATTCCCACTATGAGCTGGCCTCTGCCCTGATCAAGTCCATCCGGGGCTCAGATGTGGACGCAGCACTGTATTATCTGGCCTGCCTTGTGGAAACAGGCGAAGATCCTCGCTTTATCTGTCGGCGTCTTATTCTTTCAGCAGCTGAAGATATTGGGCTGGCAGATCCCATGGCCATGCCGCTGGCTGTGGCCTGTGAACAGGCAGTGGAACGCATTGGTATGCCTGAGGGCTGGATTCCCATGGCCGAGGCCACTGTGTATCTGGCCCTGTCGCCTAAAAGCAATTCCGCCTACACAGGCTATTTGTCCGCACTTAAAGAAGTACGTGCCAATGGCCCAAGGCCAGTGCCCCTGCACCTGCGCAATGCCTCAACTGCCCTGCAAAAAGAATGGGGATATGGACAAGGCTACAGATACCCACATGCCTACCCGGAAGGCTGGGTTGAGCAGGATTATTTGCCTCCAGAACTTAAAGGCAGAACATTTTATCAGCCAAAAGAACATGGGCTTGAAGAACGCCTGGGTCTGTGGTCACGCAAAATCAAAGGGCTGCGCCGTCACCGCCTCCAGGAAAATCAGGCCTCCACGAAAAAAGGAAAAGCCGGGCCTGCTTGATTTGCAACCATGTACAAGCTACACACAAAGAGCATATAACAATTTGAACAAAGGGGCTGCGCATGTACTGCAAGCGATGTAAATTTCATTCCTTTGATCACCTGAAAGACTGCCCCAAATGTGGCATTACATGGGAAGAAAGCCGCCAGGCTCTTGGCCTGGCCTGGCTTGCCGCAGCGACAAGCTGGGAGACAGTCTCTGTGCCTGAATCACCAGATGCAGAGCTGTCTTCTGCTCAGGATGTACAAGCACATATATCTGCAGACTTGGACGCAGATCTTGCCTCGCTGGATTTTTCTGAAACAGATCCTGTCCCGGCCCCAGAACAGGCAGCACCGCCAGAGCCGCCCTCTTCCCCTCAGGATGACGGCCTTGATGTTTCACATATCCCGGATCTCGACTTTTCCCTTGATTTTTCCGAACCAGAGCTTGAGCAGCCCCGGTCTCCTGCTGCTGACGACCATGCACCGGCAGACATGCCTGAAGCCCAATCGTTGCTTGTCGATCTGGGCCAAGATGAGCTTTCCGTATCAGATCAATCCGTACCTGCGCAGCAGCCAGCGCCTGTGCAGCCTGAAGAAAAAATGATCGAACTCGACTTCAGCCTGGATTTTTCAGACGCTGATTCCAGTGCTCAGGCAGGACCAGGAAGCAAACGAGGCGAACTTTTTATCCCTGAACTGGAGGAAATGCTTATTCCTCTTGAAGAACCCCGCCCAGCGCCCAAAGCAAAACCCAAAGAAGAGCTTCCGCCTGAAGAGGACTTTTTTCTGGATTTTGATCTGGACGAGACACCGACCCTGCCCTCGCCCTCGTCAACAGCCACGGCCCTGGAACTGGAGCTGGATCTTCTGGAACAAGAGGAGAAAAAACAGCCTTAGCCAGGCCCGTACAGGGAACCAAAAAACGCGCACGCAGCATCAGCCACAATATCCCGTGTTTCTTGATGTGTAACCAGCATGTGGCGGGAAGTAATGGTTTCCTGCACAGACAAAAGCCGTATTTCGCGGCGCACGCTGCGCACAGTTCTGGCAATATGCCAGGCATTATCCACATGCACGGCCCGATCCTGTATTGCGTGCAGAACAAGCACAGGTGCAATAATGCGCTCTAATCCGCGCCCTACCTGGACAATTCCTTTTTTAAGTGAATGCAGGGTGTGCGCATAATGAACCTTCTCATATCCTTGCCACGGGGCAATGGCCCTGGATTCTGCGCGTACCTGGGGCATGGGCATACGCGGATAAACATATCGCAGCAGACCAGTAAAAAATAAGCGCCAATCAGGCGTCCAGTATGGATAGAGTCGATGCAGAAAAACCGGGGTGGCAATTGTTACCAGTCCATCAACCTGATAGCGTTGGGCAAGATCTAAAACCAGAGAACCGCCCAGGGAAAAGCCGAGTACGAAAATTTGCTCTACCTTGGCTCGCAGCGCAACAAAAGCCTGTTCTGCACTGGCCTGCCAATCACTGAAACGACTGGCAGCAAATTCTGCTTCATCGCCATAATGGCCGGCCAATGCAGGCTCAACAGTGATAAATCCGGCCTGGCGCAATCGCTCGGCAATATATTGCATTTCAAAAGGTCGGCCCGCATAACCATGCACCAGTAAACAACCCTGAGTTCTTTTTTGCATTTTCTCCATCCTTGTTGAGCGCTCTGGTCTGCATGACGCAAAGCCACCCGGAAAAAAAGCCTTGACATTTCTGATTGATTCGCCAAGTGAAACGAGTTTCCGATACTCTACGTCAGGCCGCCATTTCATCCAGGTACATGCGCGGCAGTATTTCAGGTCAAAATAATGGAGGAGCCTCATGGCAGTAGATTTTAATAATGCCGTTAAAACCGATGAAGGCGCGTTGGTTAATGGTATTGTAATGAACCCGATTGTTGAACAGTGTGAAGGATGTGGCCGTATTGAAGCATTTGCCGACAGCAAATTTTGTGGCACCTATCCTCAGCCAGCCGCTAAATGGCGTCTTGGAAACTGCAATTTTGCAACCCATGTCAAAACCGAGACAAAAGCCAAGGGCAAGGTCAACCCGCTCAAAGCATCCAAGCGAGCTGCCAAGAAAAAATAACCCGTCTTTTGCAAGTACCCAAGGCAGGATTTTTTCCTGCCTTTTTTTTATTCATTATGGACCGCGTGCCTTTCACTCAGCCAGCCTTCACACAAGGACTATCCCATGTTTGCCCCACTGTGTTCAGCCATTACTTCCAGCGTAGAGGAACTTGTTCATCTCCAAACCAGGTTAGTGGCTATCCCGGCCTTAAGCCCGGTCAACGGTGGCACTGGTGAACATGACAAAGTTGCATTTCTGCGGCAATACCTACATCAATTTCCAGACGTGGAACTGCGTACCTACCTGGCCCCGGATGACCGGGTTCCTTCTGGCAGTCGCCCTAGCCTGATAGTCAAACGCCCTGGCGCGTCATCACGCACGTTGTGGCTGATTGCGCATACGGATGTTGTGCCTGTGGGTGACCTGAACTTGTGGTCAGGAGATCCGTTTGTGCTGCGCCGTAATGGCGATACCCTTATTGGGCGCGGCGTAGAAGACAATCACCAGGGCCTGGTCAGCGCACTGCTCGTGTTACGCGCCCTGGAACTGACCAAAACCCAGACCGAACTGTCTCTGGGCATTGTGATGGTTGCTGATGAAGAAACAAGCAACGCCTGGGGCATGGAATACCTGCTTGAACAGCATCCTGAAATTTTTGGCCCTGATGACCTGATCGTTATTCCGGACTTTGGCACTCCAGACGGCCTGGCTATTGAAGTAACGGAAAAAAGTGTACTCTGGCAAAAATTTGTTGTCCAAGGCAAGCAGTGTCATGCCTCCACTCCTGATCAGGGAGTCAATTCTCTGATCGCATGTTCGGCCCTGGTTCTTGCACTGGACAAGCTGCACCAGTGTTTTGACTACCGCGACCCTCTTTTTGCTCCACCGTACTCTACGTTTACCCCGACAAAAAAAGACGCCAATGTCTCCAATATCAATACGATCCCAGGCCAAGATGTTGTCTATCTGGATTGCCGGATTCTGCCCAGATATGATCTGCAAAAAATTGAACTCGCAATCCGGGCCATTTGTGACAGTATTGAAGCCCAGTATCATGTGCGCATCCTGACAGAGCCGGTGGTACGTCACCAGGCCGCGCCTGGCACGCCCCCGCACGCTCCTGTGGCTCAGGCCTTGGCTGCGTCTATCCAGGCGACTCGCCAGCAAAAACCCTACTGTGTAGGCATTGGCGGTGGAACTGTAGCTGCCTGTTTTCGCAGACGCGGCATTTCTGCAGTGTGTTGGTCCACCCTGAATAATACTGCCCACCAGCCTGATGAGTCTTCCTCCATCGCGCACACCCTGGCAGATGCCCAAACCCTGGCTCATCTGTTACTTACCGGAGCTGACGCACCAGCATGAGCATTCCGGTCTATCCTGAACAGTTTGATATTGTTGTGGTCGGGGCTGGCCATGCTGGCTGCGAAGCAGCAATGGCCTGTGCCCGCATGGGCATGCAGACCCTGCTGTTAACCATCAATATTGACCGTATTGGGCATTTGTCCTGCAATCCTGCCATTGGCGGCCTGGCCAAAGGGCATATGGTCAAAGAAATTGACGCCCTGGGCGGCATGATGGGCAAATGGGCAGATCAGGCTGGCATTCAATTTCGCGTCTTAAACACGCGCAAAGGCCCTGCTGTGCGTTCCACCCGGGCGCAGATAGACCGCAATGCCTACCTGCTCACAGTGCAAAAAGATATCTTCACCTGCCCTAACCTGTTTGTACGCCAGGAAACAGTACGCACTGTTGTGGTCCACAACAAAAAAGTACAGGGCATTGAAACTTCTCTGGGTGAAATAATTTCAGCTCAGGCTGTTATTCTGACCACAGGCACATTTTTATGCGGTCTTTTGCATGTGGGCCTGTCACATTTTGCAGGAGGGCGATTTGGCGATCCGGCCAGTGCCGGGCTTTCCCCGTGCTTACGGGAACTGGGCCTGGAGCTTGGACGTCTTAAAACCGGCACAGTGCCACGACTGCTCAAAACTTCGGTTGATTTTGCAGGCCTGGAAACGCAGCCCGGTGATACCCCGCCCAGACCTTTCAGCTTTGACAGCCCAGGCATCAGGTTACCGCAGCTCCCCTGTCATGTTACCTATACCACTGAGCGCACTCACGACATTATTCGCGCTGGTTTGGACCGTTCACCCATGTTTACCGGGGTTATAAAAGGAACAGGCGCCCGCTATTGCCCCTCTATTGAAGACAAGATTGCGCGATTCCCGGAAAAGGAAAGGCACCAGATTTTTATTGAACCAGAAGGCCTGGACAGCCATGAGGTATATCCCAATGGCATTCCCACCAGTTTGCCCCTGGACGTACAAAAAGCATTGGTAGCCTCTATTCCTGGTTTGGAGCATGCCCAGATCATTCGTCCTGGCTATGCCATTGAATACGATTTTGTGCCGCCCACGCAACTTGCGCCCACACTAGAAACCAAAGCCGTGCGCGGCCTGTACATGGCCGGACAGATTAACGGCACCTCTGGCTATGAAGAAGCTGCAGGCCAGGGGCTGTGGGCTGCCATCAATGCCAGCCAGGCTCTGCGCGGGGCTGAGCCAATGATTTTATCACGCGCCCAGGCCTATATTGGGGTGCTTGTAGAAGATCTGGTGACCAAAGGCACGCTCGAACCATATCGCATGTTTACCTCCAGGGCCGAACATCGCTTGCTTTTGCGTGAGGACAATGCCGATGAACGCCTGACCCCGCTTGGCCGCGAACTGGGCCTGGCAGATGACTCTCGCTGGACTCGCTTTTGCCGCAAAAAGGCCCAGATTAAAGAAATTTGTACCGGCCTGGAGCAAATTCGCCTGCGCCCGGACAGTACAAGATCAGCCCAGGTGGCTGATCTTGGCGGTACCTTGTTGCACAAAAGCATTTCATTAAAAGAACTGCTTCGCCAGCCAGAGCTGAAAATTGATCGCCTGCATCTATTCTGGCCCAGGCTGGCAGACTTTGATGCAGACAGCCTGGAAGAAGCTGAAATTCAAACTAAATATGAAGGATATCTGCTTCGTCAGCACGAGCTGGTGGGCCGTTTTGAACGCCAGGAACGTACAGCCCTGCCCCTTGATATGCCCTATGCGGATATTCCGGGCCTCTCACGAGAAGCTATTGAAAAACTGAGCGCTATTCAACCGCGCACCTTGGGCCAGGCAAGTCGTATCTCTGGCATTACCCCTGCTGCTCTGTCATGTCTGGAAATTCAACTAAAAAAAATGGGCCTGCTCTGAACACGTTGCCAGCGTATTTTCACTCTTTTCCTTTCCACAAACATGAGCTAGCGTATGATATATGAAACATGTATCGTACAGGCACAAGCAGGGTTAACCACAAAAGAATTTCCCAATTCTGCCTCAAAGAGAACCACCGATGTTTGATGTAGCCCCTTTACTTGCTGACCAGATGCTTACGGATATTGCAGTTGCCTTTAGGAGCTCTGCTACCAATCAGGTAGTTTTGAATATCGTGTCCATTGTTCTTGGCCTGGTCGCTGTCATTATCCTGTGCTATATTGTCTGGCTGCGCTTCTATGCCTGGTGGCAACGCACACATGGCCACAACGCCATGACAATTCAGGAACGTTTAGATCTTCTGAAAATGGCCCTGGCACAACGCAGCCGTTTTGACGTCTTTTTTCAAAGCACATCAGCATCTCACAAGGTACTGTCTTGCTCCCTGATCGCTGCTACGGCTGACCACATTACCTTGGAAATTCCAGCAGGTATTACCCCGTCTCAAAAATGGATTGGTCGGTCTGTTGCCTGCTTTTTTCGTCTGTCTCGTGAAAAAAACCGTGTTTATTTTTATAAATTCACCGGACATATCAGTACCTACCATCATTCAAGAGATATCCACTATATTGTTCTTCCTCTGCCAGAACGCATTGAATTGGGACAAAAGCGTCGTCATCTGCGCCTGGATATCCCGCAGACTGATATTCTGGATTTTCGCATCTGGTCCGTACCTGAAGACGGAACCATGCCCACAGACCCGGATACAACGACCTGGGCTCCTCCTCTGGCGGTTTATCATCAGGCAAAAAAAACTGCTTTACAACTTTTAGATCTTTCAGGCGGCGGTTTACGCCTGGAGTATGATCCCCGTCAGTTCCCAACCTTACGTGATTTTATCGCACATAATCCTGTACTCTTTATCCGCCTGGAACTGCGTCCAATTGATGGTAATACTCCTGCGGTGTATTACCTCTTGGCTCGCCTGCGTACCAAACAGGAAGCCTTTGTATCTGGCGATCTTATGTTGGGCCATGAATTTACAGAATATGGTAATGAACGCGAAGATAACAGTCTGGAATGGATTGCCATTGATCCTGCTCAGGGCATAGATGCTCTGGTGACCTGGGTTTTTCGACGGCATCTGGAACTTTACCGGGAACGCGAACTTGAGTAAGTGCACCATGCACACAATACATAATACTGATGTTTTTTGGAGGACACGTACATTATGGATGAGGGCTCAGACAGTAGATTGTGGACAACCCTAAAACGTTTTTTTTCCCGCAAAACTGAATGTCACCTGGAAGAGGCCATCCTTGAAGCCAAGGATGACGGCGAGTTACAGACCGATGAAATGTCCATGCTGCTTAATGTCTTGCAGCTTGATGACAAACAGGCCTACGAAATCATGGTTCCGCGCACAGATATTGTCTGCGCTGAGATCAACGACACAATAAGCGAAGTGGCTCGCAAGTCCTTTGAAAGCGGACATTCTCGCCTGCCCATCTACAAAGAAACCAAAGACCAGATTGTTGGCATCCTGCACTGTAAAGAGCTGTTGCGTTTTTTTGTTGGGGAGCAGACACCACCGGATCTGCAAGCAGTGCTCCGCACGCCTTATTTTATTCCTGAAACAAAAAATGTAAAAAATATTCTGCTGGATTTTCAGATTAACAAGCAGCACATGGCCATTGTCCTGGATGAGTATGGCGGAACTGCCGGGCTTGTTACTCTGGAAGATGTGCTTGAAGAAATTGTGGGCGATATTGAAGATGAATATGACCCACCCAAGCCTGAGGAAATCCAGCTTATCGAGCCAGGCACATATCTGATTTCTGGCCGCACCAGCCTGGAAGACCTGCATGATGAATGCGGGATCAATCTGGAATCAGATCAGGTGGAAACTTTAGGTGGCTATATCAGCGAACAATTGGGACGAGTTCCAGACACTGATGAGTCACTGAACCTTTTAGGCTACACATTCCATATCAAGGAAGCCGATGCCAAGCAAATTCAGTGGGTTATTGTTTCAACCCCGCCATCTGAGTCCTGATTTCTCCACTCTTCGGCTGCTTTATGGCCCTGTTTGCCTGGCTGTGCTTGGAGCCTGGTTTGGCTATGCCAATCCGCTCATACATATTCCCATTGCCATTATCATGCTTCCTGCAGGCATTATGCTGGCCGCGTCTCGGGCTTCTACACAAGCGCAGGCCTTTCGCTATGCTTTTCTGACAGCCTGGCCTGCGTACACAGCAAGCCTCTACTGGCTGGCTCTGCCTGTGCACGACTACGGCGCTCTGCCCTGGGCGCTGGCACTGCCCTGCCCATTTCTTGTTGCCGCTGTGCTGGCTGGTTACGCTGGCTTTTTTGGCCTGGGCATTTTTACCTTGGGCACCCGGCGCGACTCTGGGTGGGGTGTTATGCTGAGTTTTGGCCTCTGGGCCACCCTGGAAGTACTGCGCAATGTATTGCTCACAGGTTTTTCCTGGCTGACCCTGTCCTCGGCCCTGGCTCCGTGGCCACAGGTTTTGGGTCTGGCAGCCTGGATCGGCGGCTTTGGCTTGTCTGGGATTATAGTCAGCGCGGTCTATACTTTGATTTTTTGTACCAGATTCCGCAAACTCTGGGCCGTGGCCCTGGTGATTATCTGCATTCTGCCCTGGGCTCTGCACAGGTCTGAGCCGCCACAGAACCTGGCCTCAGCAGCCCTGATTCAGGGTAATATTGATCAAAATCAAAAATGGGAGCCAGAGCTGCAGGCCGAAATTCTGGATGCATACCTTGGCCTGACCCGCCAGGCAGCATCACACCAGCCAGACATACTCATCTGGCCTGAAACAGCCATGCCTTTTTACTATCAGGATGGTGGCACATTGCCGACTCAGGTCACAGATACTGTTCGTGACCTGGGGCTTCCTCTTGTTGCAGGTGCGCCAGCCTATTCGCTACCAGCGCATGGCTCTGAGTATATTTTGCATAACAGAGCATATTTGTTTAACAAAAATGCTCAGGTGCTCTCCTGGTATGACAAAGAGCATCTGGTGCCCTTTGGCGAGTATGTGCCCCTTGGCAGGTGGCTGCCTTTTATCAGTAAGCTGGTTCCGGGAGCCTATGAATTCGGCCCTGGCCATGACCAGTTGCCTCTTGTCACAGCAGGCCTGACCATGGGCATGCTCATCTGCTACGAGGCGATTTTTCCTGAACTGGCGCAAAACCAGGTGGCCAAAGGAGCTAATGTGCTGGTCAATATCAGTAATGACGCATGGTTTGGACGTTCTTCCGCTCCGCTCCAGCACCTTCACCTGGCAGTGCTGCGCGCTGTGGAGCAGAACCGTTTTCTGCTGCGTGCTACCAACACAGGCATCAGTGCACTCATTGATCCCCAAGGATATATTCGTACCCAGGGGCCATCCTTTGTGCCCAGTATTTTACTCTGCAAGGATATTGCGCTCTTGACAGCAACAACATTTTACCATGACCATTTCCATGCCATTCACGCGAGCTTTGCGCTTATAGCGTGTATGGCCTGGACCGCCCTGCGCCTTGCCGGGCAACGATTCCTTTCAACCACGAGTACACCATAATGTTACAATATTCTGAACTCAAAACACGGGGCACCCATCTTAACGAACACTTTCAGGATTTTTGGAGGAGACTTTGACTTACGCGGGCATAAAGAACGACTGGCGCAAATTGAAAAACAACTCCTTGCTCCAGGAGCATGGGACAAACCAGAGCTGTTAACCCCGATTTTACAGGAAAAAACTCAACTTACAGACAAGGTTGAGCAGTGGGAAACCCTGGCCCAAACACAGGCCAATATGTTTGAATGGCTGGAAATTGCTGCTGAAGAACAAAGTTCGGAAATGCTTGAGGCTCTGGCAGAGGCCATTCAGGATATGGAAACCAAACTGGAAGATGCGCAATTACAGACTCTGCTCAGTGATCCTGAAGATAGCTGCGAGGCAATTTTAGAAATTCACCCGGGCGCAGGTGGTACAGAGTCCCAGGACTGGGCTGAAATGCTCTTGCGTATGTATCGCCGTTTTGCTGAACGCAAAGGATTTCGTGTTGAAGTTCTT
>JAAYGZ010000143.1 GCA_012727515.1 Desulfovibrionales bacterium | reverse complement strand
GCATTGATATGTTTGCAGACTCCCCTTTGATTTTTGCAGATCTCCAGCGCATTTATTTACGGCAGGAAGGGAAAAAGCCGCGTCCGTGCGCGGTTCTTGCTGCGCGTGGACACCCGGGCCGGGCCTTGGTGCTGGTGGATCGCTGTCAGGGGCGTGACCAGGCTGAGGCATGGCGTGGAGCCGTTGTATTGGCCAGGGAGCGGGATCTGCCGCCAGTGGCAGAAGATGAATTCAACCTGGATGTCCTGTTGGGATGCACTGTGCAGTACGTGGATACAACCCGACTGGGCACCCTGGAAGACATTCAGGAGCTTGCCGGGCAGATCATCTGGTATATTCATGACGAGAGCGGACATGAAATTCTGCTTCCGGCAGTGGATGAATTTGTCGTGGATATTGATGTGGAGGCCGGGATCATTGTGGTTGATCCTCCTGAAGGGCTTGTGGAGCTGTACCAACACAGCACCTGACCGCTGGCCGCTGACCTGTGTTTTTTAGTCCGTGACCTGTCCATGCATTTTACACTGATTTCTATTTTCCCGGAATTTTTTACCTCGCCTTTGTCGTGCGGCCTGGTTTCCAAAGCCAAAGACAAGGGATTGGTGCGTTTTTCCTTTCTTAATCCCCGGGATTTTTCCACCAACAAGCATCATAACGTAGATGACAGACCGTATGGCGGTGGGCCAGGCATGGTCATGGCTGTGGAGCCCTTGCAACGGGCTTTGGCGACCCTGTCACCCCGGACCAGGGTGCTCATGCTCAGTCCCAAGGGACGCCCGCTGACTCAAGATCTGGCCAGGGAGCTGGCCCAGGAAAAAGAACTGGCCCTGATTTGCGGTCGGTATGAAGGCATTGATGCCAGGTTGGAGCAGGTCTGTCCTGTTGAAGCAGTTTCTGTGGGGGATTTTGTTTTAAATGGCGGAGAAAGTGCGGCCCTGTGCCTTATTGAGGCCGTGGGGCGGCTGGTGCCGGATTTTATGGGCCATAACGAGAGTGTGGATGAGGAAAGTTTCAGCGCTGGCCTGCTGGAATATCCCCATTACACTCGTCCAGATGTCTATGCTGGTCATGCAATTCCTGAGGTGCTTGCCTCTGGACATCATGCTCAGATCGCTGCGTGGCGGCGAGAGGAAAGCCTTGCAACCACCCTGAAACTTCGTCCAGACCTTTTGCAGACTGCCCGGCTGACTGATGCGGATGTGCAGTACCTGCGCACCCTGGAGAGAGTGCGCCTGGGACGGAATCTTTATGTGGCCCTGGTTCATGCTCCGGTCCTCAATAAATCAGGCCAAACCATCACTACGTCTTTGACAAATCTTGACCTCCACGATATTGCGCGAGTTTCGCGTACCTATGGGTTGGGAGGATATTTTGTCTGTACCCCGGTACGAGATCAGCAGGATCTGGCGCAGACGCTGATACATCACTGGCTGGATGGCTACGGAGCAACGGCCAACCCTGATCGGGGTCAGGCACTGCGTCAGGTGCAGGTGGTCGGTATGCTTGACGATGCGGTAGAAGAAATAACCCGTCGTAGCGGCCAGGCTCCCAAAGTGGTGTGTACCAGCGCAAAAGCAGGAACATTGACTTTTGCGCATGTGCAGTCCTGGTTACCCGAAGAGCCAGTCCTGATAGTGCTGGGAACGGGTCATGGCTTGCACAAAAGTGTTTTAGATCGTTCAGATGGTACGCTACGGGCTGTTCGCTATCTGGATGCTTACAATCATCTTTCCGTACGTTCAGCAGCGTCCATTATCATTGACCGCTTGTTGGGCGATGCAGGGTAAGTACAAAGTTGGCAGCGCTTTTGCTGCTATGCGAAAGGAGAATATACATGAATATCATTGCAAAAATTGAAAGAGAACAGCTGCGTGCTGATGTGCCTGCATTTCGGGCTGGTGACACAGTAAAGGTGCGTTCCAGAATCATTGAAGGTGAAAAAGAGCGAATTCAGGTTTTTCAGGGCGTGGTTATCCGTCACAAACGCGGTGCCACAGACAGCACCTTTATCGTGCGCAAGGTCTCTGATGGCATAGGTGTGGAGCGCATTTTTCCTTTGCATTCCCCGTCCATTGACAGCATCGAAGTTGTTTCTCAGGGCGTGGTACGTCGGAGCCGCATTTACTACTTACGCAAGCTCAGAGGTAAGGCTGCTCGCATCAAGGCCAAGCAGTCCTGGTAGAGCACGGATGTGCCTCTGACTGTCAATACTTCAGCAACACAGCAGATCCCTGTTGACCGTATTGCCGGTATTGATGAAGCAGGACGGGGATGCCTGGCCGGGCCAGTAGTAGCAGCGGCTGTTATTTTACCGCCACATGCCACGTTACCCGGTTTGACAGATTCCAAAAAATTGACTGCGCGACAGCGTACTTTGATTGTACGTATTATCAAGGCCCAGGCTGTGTCCTGGGCCTTGGGTTTTTCCTGGCCCAGGGAAATTGAGCGCGTGAATATTTTGCAAGCCACATTACTGGCCATGTCTCGCGCTCAGAATGCCTTGCCTGTTTCTCCGCTTCTGGTGCTGGTAGATGGAAACCAGGCCTTTTCTTCGTCCATTCCCCAACAAACTATTGTGGGCGGCGATGCGTTATGCCCGTGTATTTCTGCTGCTTCAATTCTTGCCAAAACGTTTCGTGATGCCCTGATGAGCGGCCTGGACCAGCGCTATCCAGGCTATGGCCTGAGTCAGCATAAAGGGTACGGGACACGTAAGCATATGGACGCAGTGCAGCGCCTTGGCCCCTGCCCAGCACACCGCATGACATTTCGGGGAGTGCGTCCGGAACCAATGGAGAGACAGCTATGTGTGCCGGGCATCTGAGCACAGGGCGCAGCGGAGAAGACATTGCTGCTCTGTTTTTGCTTCAAAAAGGATGGACCATTCTGGAGCGCAATGTGCGTTTTGCAGACGGAGAACTGGACCTTGTGGCGCAGGACAAAGATACGCTGGTTTTTGTGGAGGTTAAAACACGCTCCACAGATGCCAGAGGAGAGCCGGGCCAGGCTGTGGGCCGCGCCAAGCAAATGCGTCTTATTCGTGCTGCCTCACGCTATTTGTCTGCGCACAAGGCCTGGGACAGGCCCTGTCGTTTTGATGTGATCAGCATAGTGATCCGTAATAAAGTGCCAGAGATTACGCACTGGGAGGATAGCATTGATGTCGGGCACACTATGGGTCGTCGCCACTCCGCTTGGCAACCTTGGTGATTTTTCACCCAGGGCCAGAGAGGTTCTGGCTCAGGCTGATATTATTTTAGCCGAAGATACCAGGCGCTGCGGGCAGCTTGTGCAATGGGCCGGCATTACAGCCAGGCGTTTTTTAAGTCTGCATGAGCATAACGAAGAAGAGCGTCTGCCCGATGTGCTGCGGATGCTCAATGCCGGCCAGCATGTGGCCTTGGTTTCAGATGCGGGTACGCCGCTCATGGCTGATCCGGGGTATCATCTGGTGGCTGCGTGTCGGAGTCAGGGCATTGCTGTTGTGCCGGTGCCTGGTCCATGCGCTGCGGTCACAGCGCTTATGGCAAGTGGTATTGCTCCGTATCCATTTGTTTTTCTGGGTTTTTTGCCCAGAAAAACAGGAGAGATTCAACATCTTTTTTCCCAATACGCAGAAATGCGGGCCACGCTGGTATTTTTTGAGCGCAAAAACCGGGTGCCCCAGGCCCTGGAACTGGCCCATGCTGTGCTTGGGGAGAGGGAATTTTGTCTGGCCCGGGAATTGACCAAAAAACATGAGCAGTTTATCACCGGGCGGCTTGGTCAGGCCTGCCCTGAGGCTACAGAATTACGTGGTGAAGTGACCTGTGTTATTGGTCCGGCAGCCCAGATGCCCGTGACTCCGGAGGAAAAGGTCCGGGTTTTGGTGGCTGAGTACGCACAAGGGCAACCTTCCAAAGAAGTGGCAAAAAAAGTTCAGGCCCAGGTCCAGGGCTGGTCTCTTAAACAAATTTACGCCCTGGTGTTAGAGAATCAAGCGGAGTGAAGGCGTGAAGCAACGGGTCCTGATCCAAACATTTCTGCGCACCTTTGCTGTTGGCGCAACCTTTAATACCAAGGGAATGCAGAACGTGGGCTTGTCCTTTATCATGGAGCCAGTGCTGACCACTTTGTATGGAGGAGATGCGGACGCTCTGCACAAAGCACGCAATCGCTACATAAAACACTACAATACCCACCCATTCTGGACTCCGCTTTTAGTGGGTATTTTTGTGTCCATGGAAATAAAGATCGCCAAAGGTCTTTTGTTGCCAGATATTTTACCCAAGGTGCGCACCACGACGGTCTGCACCTTATCAGCCCTGGGAGATTCTTTTTTTGGGGGCAGTTTTTTGGTTTTCTGGTCATTGGTCGGGGTTAATCTGGCTGTGCGAGAACAAGGGCTGCTGCTGGCTTTGTGGATTGTGTGCTGTTGGCTTGGGCTGCTGGCGTTTAAAATCATTACCTTTGCCCGTGGTTATGCCCTGGGCCTTGCTTTTTTACAGCGCCTTAAATCCTGGAATCTCATTAATTGGGGGCAGCGTCTTAAAATTGCCAATGGTGTGCTTTTGGGCCTGTTTGCCATGTCTATTTTGCCAGATAATCCTGTCTGGGCAGGAGCCTGTGCATTGGGTGTGGCTGGGTTGGCGGGAATGAGTCTGATGCGCATGGCAGATCGCTATGTGGCACTTGCTCTGGTGGTGCTGTGTGTCATGTTTGTTCCGTGGCAGTGGGTCATGGCTTTTGTTTTTAAGTAGGGATGCCTATGGGTGAAGAGCAGGAACTGCGTATTCGGGTCAGGAATAATCTGGGGCTTCATGCTCGTCCGGCTGGAAAAATTGCCAATGAGGCTCAGCGTTTTGCCTCATCAGTTGTGCTGACCACTGAAGAAGCCGAGGCTGATGCCAAATCCATTCTTGATGTCCTGACCCTGGCTGCGCCGCTGGGTACGGAAGTGTGTATCCGCGCTCAGGGACCAGATGCTGACCAGGCAGTTCAGGCCCTGGCTCAATTGTTTATCAATAAATTCGGGGAGGACAAATAGTATGTCCGCGCGTATTTTGCGCGGTATTCCTGTTTCCACAGGTATTGCCATTGGCCAGGCCTATTTTCTGAACAGGTGTCATTTTGCGGGTATAACCAGGCAGACAGTGGATGAAGCTGACGTGCCGGTAGAGTTAAACCGCCTGACAGAAGCCTTTGAGTCTGCGTGCCAGGATCTGGAACGCATCCTGGGCCTGGTGCCTGCAGATCTGCATGAACATGCGGCAATTATTGAGCTGCACCTGATGATCCTGCGCGACCCCAAATTTCGTAAACGCTCCCAGGATCATGTCTGTTCTACGCGCATCAATGCAGAATGGGGTTTGGAACGGGCTGTGGGCGATGTGGAAGAAATTTTTGCGGCCATGAGTGATGAATATCTGCGCCAGCGCGGGCAGGATATCCGTGTGGTGGCAGAGCGGGTGCTGACCAAGCTGGTGGGACGCCAGGCAGGGCTGCGCGCCATTACGCAACGGGCCATTCTGCTGGCCAATGACCTGACTCCAGCAGATACCATTGAGCTTGAAATCAACAAGATAATGGCTTTTGCCACAGCGCAAGGAGGCAAAACCTCGCACGCGGGCATTTTAGCCCGATCACTGCAGATTCCTGCTGTTGTTGGCGTGGAAGGTCTGGGTGATGATCTTTCAGATGGGCAGGTTATTATTTTAGATGGCTTTCACGGGCGCATTATTCTTGACCCCAATGAAGATGAATTGGCCCGCTACACAGATCTGCAAACCCAGCTTGAGGCCTATCAGGCCACGATCATGCGTTCGTGCCAGCTTCCGGCAGAAACCATTGACGGGTATCGTTTTGAAGTGCTGGCCAATATAGAATTGTTTGAAGAAGTGGTGGCAGTCAATGATAATGGCGGAGAAGGGGTTGGGCTGTATCGGTCAGAATATAGCTATCTTACCCGCACGCAGATGCCCACTGAAGAAGAATTAACTGAAACGTATCTGGACATGGCTGCTTTGGTGGCTCCCAAAAAATTGGTTATCCGCACTTTGGATGTGGGCGCAGACAAGCTCATGCGCAGCCAGACAACGCGTGAAGCCAATCCTGCTCTTGGCCTGCGGGCTGTGCGCTATTGTCTCAAGCACCGTGACGTGTTTCGTACCCAGTTGCGAGCCATATTAAAGGCCAGTGTGCTGGGCAATGTGTCCATTATGTTTCCCATGGTCTCCGGGCTGCAGGAGCTGGTGGAAATTAAAAAATTTTATCGCACTGTGCAGGCTGAGCTGCATGCAGAAGGTGTTTGCTTTCGCGAAGACATGCCCATGGGCATTATGGTTGAACTGCCCAGTGCTGTGATCACAGCAGATTTACTGGCCCAGGAAGTGGATTTCTTCAGCATTGGCACCAATGACCTCATTCAGTATTCGCTTGGCATTGACCGGACAAACAAGGATGTGTCGTATCTGTATCAGCCTTTGCACCCAGCTATTTTGCGCTCTATCAAATGGGTTATAGACGCTGGGCACAAGGCTGGCATTGAGGTTTGTCTGTGCGGCGAACTGGCGGCAGATCCCTTTTGTATCCCGATTTTAATGGGCATGCAGGTTGATGCCATCAGCCTTGGCCCGCATGCCATTCCTGGCATAAAGCGTATTATCCGCCAGGCGTCCATGGCCGAATGCACGGCCCTGCTCAAGCAGGTTATGGCCAGCCAGTCAGTGGCCCGTAATAATAAATTGGTGCGCGAACTTATTTTTCGCCGTTTTCCAGAAGAACTTTTGTTTTATTCCTCATTGTTAGATGAGGATATCAACTGATTACAGGACAGAGCCATGTGTGCCAAACCCACGGGCATTAAAATTATTGCCGCTAACAGAAAAGCCCGACATTTTTATGAATTTCTTGATTTTATCGAAGCGGGCATGGTTTTGACCGGCTCGGAAGTTAAATCCTTGCGCGAGGGGCGGGTCAATTTCATGGATGGGTATGTGCGTATCTCCTCTGGCGAGGCCTATTTGTCTGGCGTGCATATTTCTCCGTATGTCAATGCTGGCTATGCGCAGCACGATCCAGACCGTGAACGCAAACTGCTTATGCACGCCCACGAGATCAGATCCCTGAAGGCCAAGATGGAGCAAAAAGGTCTGACCCTGGTGCCCACGAAAATATATTTCAAGCATGGTAAAATTAAGATTGAACTGGCCCTGGCCAAGGGCAAAAAAGTCCATGACCGGCGTGAGGATCTGAAACAAAAGGCCATAAATCGAGATACAGAACGCGAGATGAATCGCGTGTAGCCTGAGCTGACAGAACATGGATGCGTAAAGTGGGTTGTGCTTTGCGCATCCATGTTCTCTTTGGGCTGGGCTTTAGCCTGGCAGGGTTGTCAGATAGTTATCCACAGTGGTGCAGCAGATACCCACATCGGTAATGTCCTGGATATTGGCCGCATGAATTTCCGGAGTCCGCGACGACGTGGCGTCAGTAAGCAGCAGCATGTCATAATCCAGGCACAGGCCATCAAAAAGAGTGGTGCGCAGGCAAAAAGGAAGTTGCGTGCCAGTGACCACAACCTGGCGAACCCCCAGACGACGCAGGATAAGATCCAGTTCTGTGGCCATAAAAGCGCTGAATCTTGGTTTGACAATATGATATTCATGCCCAAGAGGTTCAAGGCCAGGCGCAAAACTACAGCCCTGGGTTCCAGGAACAACCATGGGCCGGGCAGCAAAGGCCTGTAAGCGCGAGCGCTCTACTGTGGAGCTGTTTGCCAGGTAGGCGCGGGTGATATGAAAAATGGGCCAGTCCAGTTCGCGGTAGCGCAGCAGAACACGGCGGATAGCCGGAATGGTTGCGTGTGCGCCAGGGACTTCACAGGCTCCTCCGGGAACAGCAAAATCGTGCTGCATGTCAATAATGAGCAGGGCACTTGCGTGGTGCATAGAGATCTCCTTGTGCGGCACAACATGCCTGGCCTTTGACCAGGGGCCGCGTGGTACGGTGTTTATTCTCCATTCCCCGTGTGTGGTGGAATGTGCCTCAAGACCGATGAATCGGGAGTATATATGATTGGCTATTTAACCAAGAAAATTTTTGGAACCAGAAACGATAGATTTTTAAAGTCCTTACAGCCTGTGGTCGCTCAGATCAACAGCCTTGAAAGTTCCATGCAGGCCCTGGCAGACCAGGACTTTTCAGCCCGTATTGCAGCCTATCGCCAGGACGTGGCGCAGGGCCAAAGCCTGAGTGATATTTTGCCGGAAGTTTTTGCACTGACCCGAGAGGCCAGCCGCCGCGTGCTGGAAATGCGTCATTTTGATGTGCAGCTCATGGGCGGCATGATGCTGCATCAGGGCAAAATCGCAGAAATGAAGACCGGTGAAGGAAAGACCCTGGTCGCCACCTTGCCGGTGGTGCTGAATGCCTTGTCTGGAAAAGGCGTGCATGTGGTCACAGTCAATGATTATCTGGCCCGGCGTGACGCAACCTGGATGGGGCAGTTGTACACATTTCTGGGTCTTTCTGTAGGCATTGTTGTGCATGGCTTAACAGACGCAGAGCGCCAGCAAGCCTATGCCGCTGATGTGACCTATGGCACAAATAATGAGTTTGGTTTTGACTATCTGCGCGATAATATGAAGTTTTACAAAGAGCAGCTTGTTCAGCGACCACTTAATTTTGCCATTGTGGATGAAGTTGACTCCATTCTTATTGACGAGGCCAGAACACCGCTCATTATTTCCGGACCAGGCGAAAAATCCACCTCGCTCTATGGCCGCATCAATGCCATTATTCCCAGGTTAGCCCAGGACGATGATTTCAGCATTGATGAAAAGGCGCGTACTGTTGTGCTCACTGATGAAGGCGTGGCTCATTGTGAAGAAATTTTAGACGTGGACAATCTGTTTGATCCGGCCAATATCTCGTTTCAGCACCATATTTTGCAGGCCCTGCGTGCGCACCATCTTTTTACCCGCGATGACCACTATATTGTCAAAGACGGACAGGTGGTGATTGTAGATGAATTTACAGGCCGCCTCATGCCAGGGCGACGTTTCAGCGATGGTCTGCACCAGGCGCTGGAGGCCAAAGAGCGTGTTCCTGTTGAGGCGGAAAACCAGACCCTGGCCTCCATCACGTTTCAGAATTATTTCCGCATGTACGAGAAACTAGCCGGCATGACAGGCACTGCAGACACAGAAGCGGTAGAATTTCAGCAGATTTATGGTCTGGAAGTTATTGTTGCCCCGCCCAACAAGATCATGGTCCGCAAGGATTTTCCTGATGTTATTCTCAAGACCCAGGCGGAAAAATACACGGCCATTACCGAAGAAATTAAAGCTCTGTATGCCAAAGGCCAGCCAGTGCTGGTGGGCACAACCTCTATTGAAAAATCAGAATATATTTCCAGCCTGCTAAAAAAACAGCGCATTCCCCATGAAGTCTTAAATGCCAAATATCATGAAAAAGAGGCTGAGATTGTGGCCCAGGCCGGGCAAAAGGGCCGTGTGACCATTGCCACGAACATGGCCGGGCGCGGCACTGATATTGTGCTTGGCGAGGGCGTGCGTGAGTTGGGGGGGCTGCATATTCTTGGCTCAGAGCGTCATGAAAGCAGGCGTATTGACAATCAGTTGCGCGGTCGTTCCGGACGCCAGGGTGATCCTGGATCATCACGGTTTTATCTGGCCCTGGATGACACGCTCATGCGTTTGTTTGGCTCCGAGCGCATTGCCGGAATCATGGAAAAGCTGGGTCTGGAAGACGGGCAAACCATTGAAAATCCACTTATCAGCCGGGCCATTGAAAACGCGCAAAAGCGGGTGGAAGGCCATAATTTTGAAATCCGCAAGCAGTTACTTGATTATGATGATGTCATGAACCAGCAGCGAGAGGTGATTTATTCTCTGCGCCGTGACCTCATGACCACAGAAGATGTACATGACACTGCGGTGGAATTTATTGATGACTTGCTTGCTGATGTGTATGAGCCGCTGCATAACCGTAAAGGGCACACAGAAGGCCTGGAAGAACTCCAACGCATGGTGCGGGCCAAACTGGAAGAACTTTTTACGCTTGAGCGTGCCTTTCCTGCGGATCAGTTTGTAGAGCAGGAAGATGTGCGCACCTATTTACTGGGTATCCTGGAACAGCATCGTGCAGGCATCGGGGACCAGTACCAGAGTCTGCTGCGCTATTTCATGCTTGAATCTCTGGACCGGAATTGGAAAGAACATCTGTTGCAGATGGATTATCTCAAAGAGGGCATTGGTCTGCGCGGGTATGCTCAGCGAGATCCCAAGCAGGAATATAAACGCGAAGGCTTTGAACTTTTTGAAGGGTTGTTGTCGCGGATTCGTGAAAACACGCTGACAGCCCTGGCCCATGTGCGCCTTGTGGTTGAAGAAGAATTAAAGCATGAAACCCAGGATAATGTGCAGTACCAGAGCGGAAACGAGGGCGCTGACGCCAAGCCGGAAACAGTGCGGCGCACTGATCCCAAGATAGGGCGTAATGATCCGTGTCCCTGTGGTAGTGGGCAAAAATATAAAAAATGTTGTGGCAAGTAGCTTGTCTGTGTTTTTATGTACGCTGGGCCTTTGTCTGCAATAAAATCTGGGGCAGGAGCGCGGGGCAACACACAAGAGGGCCATACGGCCCTTTTTCTTTTATTGTGTACTGGTATGGAGTGAGAAGATGAAATCCTTAGAAACACTGCTGGCTAAAATTCCACGTTCTGCCCAGGCCCGTCTGGTCTCCAATGGCGTACTGTGCTGGATTGTTTATCCATTGCCGCTGTCTGTGAGTTTTTTCCAGTCCTTGTCCGATATAGGCGGGTGGATGGTTGCCGAAGAGGACAAACACAGCCTGTGGTTTTTTCCTCAGCCCACGGTCATGGTTGGCTTGGGGCGTCTGCATAACTGGGCGCGCTTAAATCCCATTACCGCGTCCATCACGGTTTTTGAAGCCAGCCTTGTGGTTGGAGATAATTTTTCCCTTTCTCTGGCTGTCAAGGAAGAGCAGAACAAGCTCTCTGTCGAATATCCCAAACGCCTGGTCATTCGCGTGACTCCTCATCTGCGTGAATTGGGCCGCAGTATGCCTGGGCTGGATTTCAAACAATCACAGATGCCTGATGGCCTGACAGGCAAATGGTTTGACCTGGAATCATCCGAGCAGATCAGCGTGTCCGCAACCATGAACTGGTTCTGGATCATCAAACCCATTGGGTCGCGCCAGGACAAGGCATTTGGCAAAGGCTGGCGCATGTATCTGGACCGCATTGAGTCTGTACTGCAACAGAATAAAATCACATTTATGCAGGGCGAGGATCATTCCCTGCTGCTCAAGGTGTCTTCCCTGCGCATTCTGGGCCGTCTGGTTGAAGAGATGATGCTCATGGCCATTGACACACATGGCGGGGCCTGGCCGTGTACCTATATGGCCATGGAACTCGGAGATATTCCATTTACTCCTGATTTGCCCCGCAAATACCAGCACCTTATGGAAGCCCTGGAAGCCAATGTCCTGTACATGCCGCTGGCAACCATTTTTCAGATCGCCAGTCCGCGTATCATGGCCGTGGATTCCCGGTATTCCATGGGGCATAATAAAATAACAGACCTGTTTCAGGTCAAGGTGCTCTCTCAACAGGGCGGACGACGCCAGGGTTCGCTCAATATCCTGCTTCCAACAGCCCTGGTCTCTGGCCCGGAAGCGCCGTGCTTTTATTGTGGGCTGCGTTCTCATTTACCACGCGCCTGTCCTTCCCGTAAATTTGATACAGCCAGGCTGTCTGTGTCGTGCCTGGATCGCCTGGCACTGTTAAACATGGATAGCCTGCCTCAACTTCTGCATGACCTGGGCAAACATCTGAGCGCAAATCTTATGCAGGGCATACCAGCGGTTTTAGGGGAAAGAAGTGATGTGGCCACAGTGCTGGGCGCTCTGTTTGAAGTTAACATGATCTGCCAGTTACGCACAATGAGCCTGGTATGGCGGGCCAAGGGCAAGGCCTGGCCTCACGGTATAAGTGACCTCAAGGACAAAGACGATGATCTGATGTGGGCTGCTCTTGATAGTCTGCGCATAGGAAATATGGACCGCGCTTTAAGCCAGGTGGAGCAATTTGTGCTCAAGGCCCAGAAAAACTATCAGCCCCGTGTGCTCCAGGGCTTTCTGGCCATGGAGCGAGATGAATTTAAGCGTGCCCTGGGGCATTGGCGCGAAGCGGAAAGCCTTTCGTACACGAGTTTGCAGCGTTCCTATGCCCAGTTGCTGCAAGGCAGGCTGGCCGAGGTACAGGGAAATTTTCAGGAAGCTCTTTTTCTCTATGCCAAATCTCTGGGCGAATCACCCGGATTTTTGCAGGCCAGGTATCGCCAGGCCGTGTGCCTGGTAAAGTCAGGCTTTTTGGCTGAAGCGCAGGGAATGCTGCGCGATCTCATTCAAAATGATGCGAATTATTTCAGCATTATTCTGCTTGATCCAGAACTCGAAGGCGGGCGCACGACCATTTTATCAGACCTGTGGGATGTCTGGGCTGATGGCCAGGAACGTGCGGCAGAAATCATTGGCTCTGTGGAGAGTCTGCCAGAATTGCTGGCCACGTGGTTGCCTGCCAAACATGAACAATATCAATATTTTTACAAGCGCATCACTGGCCTGGATATGTATAACGGCATCAATAATTTTGTGGCCAGCGCCAGGCTGGTGCGGGGCACTCTGGCTATCCGCGACGAAATTAGGGCCTGGGTTAAAAAAGATATTAAGGAGTTAAGCGAGCAGCGCACCAAGGTGCTCGACCGTTTGCAGGAAATTCAGCACGAAGCCTCGTGGTTTCCTTTTCCGCGTTTGCAGCGCTCATTTAACCAGATTTTTAATCATTGCGTGGAACAAATGCAGATTACAGGAGAAATGGATCTGCATGTGCCGGAAAAATATCATATTGCCCATGAAGCCATGCGCGAGGCAAAAAATGATCTTGAAAAACTGGAGAGCAAGCTGGTTTTTCTGCAAGGCGTGCGCAATGCCATTTTATTCCTGCTCTTGTCTGGAAAGTATCTTTTGTTTTTTGAGCTGGGCGCGCTTTTGCTATCAGGCATTGTCTCTGCTACATTTTTCTATTGGCAGCCAATACAAACATTTTTGGGCTATGACTTGCGCAAAGATAGATGGATTGTACTCAATATCAGCCTTATTCTGTTTTCCTTTCTGGCTGTTTTGTGTGCTGCACTGCGCACTATTTCACAGTTTGATGCGTTTCTTTATAAAGTTCTGAACAAAGATAAATAAGCAGCCCATATATTTGGGGAGAGTTATGACTGGTTTTACCCATCTGCACTGTCATTCTGAATACAGCCTGTTAGACGGAGCCATCCGTATCAAGGATTTGTGCGCCAGGGCTGTTGATCTTGGTTTTTCTGCCGCAGCCATTACAGATCATGGCAATTTGTTTGGCGCATTGCCTTTTTACCTGGAGGCAAAAAAAACAGGCATTAAGCCGATTATAGGCAGTGAAGTCTATGTGGCGGACGACATGCTGGACCGGGAAAACAAGCAGCGCTTTCATCTTGTTTTACTGGCGCAGAACCTGACAGGGTACCAGAATCTGCTCAAAATTGTTTCAGCAGGGTTTTTGAATGGATTTTACTACAGGCCGCGTGTGGATAAAAAGTATCTCCAGCAGCACAACGAAGGGCTTATCTGCCTGTCAGCCTGCCTGCAGGGAGAGGTTCCCAATACCCTGCTGCACAGTACCTTTGATGCGGCCATGCACAAGGCCAGGGAATACAAAGCAATTTTTCCAGATCGCTTTTATCTGGAGCTGCAATCCAATGGCTTAAAAGAGCAGGCCGTGGTCAATACCCGGCTCATGGAGCTGGGGCGTGAACTCTCCTTGCCCCTGGTGGCCACCAATGATTGCCATTATCTGGATAAAGACGATTATGAGGCCCATGATATTTTGCTTTGCGTGGGCACGGGCAAAATTGTCTCAGAAAGCAAGCGCTTAAAATTTGATACCAATGAATTTTATTACAAAGCGCCCGAAGAAATGGAGTCTGCCTTTGCCCATTGCCCGGAAGCATTGGAGAATGTGGGGCGCATTGTTGACCAGTGCGAGGTGGAACTCCCCCTGAATCAGCATTTTTTCCCTGTCTATGATGTGCCGGAAGGCGCAACCCTGGATTCGGAGTTCCGGCGTCTGGCTGAACAGGGCTTAACCGAGCGTTTAGCTGCCCTGCCGTATGCTGTGGATGAACAGGAATATCGGAGCCGTCTGGAATTTGAGCTTGATGTTATCATCAGCAAGGGTTTTCCGGCCTATTTTCTCATTGTGCAGGATTTTATCAACTGGGCCAAAACGCAAGGTATTCCAGTGGGGCCAGGGCGTGGTTCAGCAGCAGGCTCGCTGGTTTCGTATGCGCTGCGCATCACAGACCTGGACCCTATTCGCTATCATCTTTTTTTTGAGCGCTTCTTAAATGTGGAGCGGGCCTCCATGCCTGATATTGATGTGGATTTCTGCTATAATCGGCGCAGTGATGTCATTAAATATGTGACAGAAAAATATGGACACGATCACGTGGCCCAGATTGTTGCCTTTGGAACCATGAAGGCCAAGGGCGTTATCCGCGATGTGGCCCGAGCCTTAAATATCAGCCTTAAAGACGCAGACCGTATTGCCAAACTTATTCCTGATGATCTGAAAATGACCCTGGACAAGGCGCTGGATCAGGAACCGGAACTGCGTTCCTTCATTGAGACAGAACCACAGTTTCGCAAACTTTTTGATATTTCCCGCCGCCTTGAAGGCCTGACCAGGCATTCATCCATTCATGCCGCAGGCATTGTTATTTCGCAAAAACCCATGGTTGAATACCTGCCCTTGCATCGAGGCAAGAATGGCGAAGTTGTCACCCAGTTTGACATGAAAAAGGTTGAGAAGGTCGGGCTGATCAAGTTTGATTTTCTGGGCTTAAAAACCCTGACCGTGCTGGATGATGCCCTGAAACTGATCCGCAAAAATGGCAAGAACACGCCAAATCTGGAAGCCCTGCCTCTTGATGACAGCGCAACATTTGAGCTGCTGTGCCGGGCTGAGACTGACGGGGTTTTTCAGCTGGAATCAGATGGAATGCGCCGGGTGCTCAAGGGCTTAAAGCCCTCGTGCTTTGAGGATATCATTGCTCTTCTGGCCCTGTATCGGCCAGGACCGCTGGAAAGCGGCATGGTGGATGATTTTGTGGGCCGTAAGCACGGGCTGCGCAAGGTTGAGTATGAATTTCCGGAATTGGCCCCTATTGTTCATCCTATTCTGGAAGATACCTATGGGGTTATTTTATATCAGGAACAGGTCATGAAAATTGCTTCAGACCTGGCCAAGTATTCTTTGGGTGAGGGTGATAATCTGCGTCGGGCCATGGGCAAGAAAGACCCAGCGGAAATGGCCAAGCAGCGGGTGCGCTTTTTGGCTGGAACCAGGGAAAATGGTATTTCTCAGGATGCTGCGGGATATATTTTTGATTTGATGGAAAAATTTGCGGGCTATGGATTTAACAAGTCTCACAGCGCAGCCTATGCACTTATTTCCTATCAGACAGCCTATGTGAAAGCGCATTTTCCATCGGAATTTATGGCCGCCATGATTACCTCGGAAGTGTCCAATTCTGACAAGATTCTGGCTCATGTCAGTGCGTGCCGGGACATAGGCATTGAGATTCTGCCGCCAGATATTAACAAGAGTTTTTACGAATTTACAGTGGAAAGCGAGGCCATTCGCTATGGGTTGTCTGGCATCAAGGGGGTGGGCGAAGGCGCGGTCAAGAGCCTGGAAGAGGAACGCGCACAAAACGGAGAATTCTCCAGCCTGCTTGATCTCTGCACCCGGGTAAATCTGCGTCAGGTAAATAAAAAAGTCCTGGAAGCACTGATTAAGTCAGGCTCTATGGATATTTTCGGATGTAATCGGCGCACGCTGATGGAAGGCTTGGAGCGGGTACTGTCCATGGCCCAGAAGCGGGCCAAGCGCAAAATCAGTGGCCAGCGTATGTTTACCATGAATCTGCACGAGGAAAACACGTGCAGTCTCACGGGCCTGGGCCTGTATTCAGGCGTGGAAGATGCGCCAGAATACAAGGATGATGAGAAATTTCGCATGGAAAAAGAGGCATTCGGCTTTTTCCTTATCGGTCATCCCTTGCAGCCCTTTCGGCAGGAAATTCGGCGCATGGGGTATTTTTCCCTGAGCCAGTGCGCTGAATTGCCAGAAAAAACACCAGTACACGTAGCAGTGCTGGTGACCGGGGTAAAAACCATCCTGACCAAAAAAGGGGATCGCATGGCCTTTTGCGCTATTGAAGATTTAAGTGGCTCTGGCGAAGCCATTGTTTTTTCCGAGCCTTATGCCGCGCATCGTGATGCTCTGGCCTCTGAAGAACCGCTGCTGCTGATCGGAACCGTAGGTCGTCCTGATCTGCGCAACGGAGATGAGGCCGAAGGTGTCAGCAAAAAAGCCAAGATTGTGGTGGAATCATGCAAACCATTGGCTGAAGCAGTGGGCCTGGGTTCAGAACCTGTGGTGCTTTGCGTGCAGGTCCGCAACCAGAAACCAGCCTGGTCCGGGCTGCAAGACATTTTGCGCAAATATCCGGGAAAGGCTCCGGTTCAGCTTGATGTGGCCCGCGCCGAATATGTGTGCCGCTTGCAATGCGGTCCAGACTTCTGGGTCGCCCCATGCCCAGACTTCTGGCAGGATATAGAGTTGTGGAAACAAGGTGCTGCACAAGGGCAGATTTAAGGGACAATGACATAAGGACGCACTGCGTAAACCAAAACACGTCCTGCAACCGCGAATAAAGTGCGGCAGGTGCAGGAGCGCGGCAATCTTAATAGATGTGGCAAAGACTCTACCTGTTGGGGAAAGCTCCGTATTGATATTGAGTTACCTCGCAATATCTTTAGCTATCGACTTTATTTTAAGTATTTGTTTTTATGTTTTACTGTATTCAAGTTTAATTTGTGAATAGATACTGTATAACTCATTCTGTCTTGCACTGATTTTCTCTTCTTTGCTCTCTATCTGTCTCTTCCTCTCTCTCTCTCTCTCTCTCT
>JAAYGZ010000142.1 GCA_012727515.1 Desulfovibrionales bacterium | reverse complement strand
TCTCTGGGTATCGTCCGCAGTTTTATTTTCGTACAACCGACATCACCGGTGTGGTGACGTTGAACGAAGGCATTGAGATGATCATGCCTGGTGACAATGCCACATTCCATGTTCACCTGATTGCTCCCATTGCCATGGAAAAGGGACTGCGCTTTGCAATCCGTGAAGGTGGCCGGACAGTTGGGGCTGGCGTTGTCTCGGAAATCGTGGAGTAATAGGGCGGTTATGATGAACAGCGATAAAATTCGTATTAAGTTACGTGCCTATGACTATCGTATTTTAGATAAAGCAGTCGCAGAAATTGTTGACTCTGCCCGAAATACAGGCGCGTCTATTGCCGGTCCAATTCCATTGCCGACACGAATCCATAAGCAAACGATTCAAAAGTCAGTGCATGTGGATAAGAAATCAAGAGAACAGTTTGAGATGCGTGTTCATAAGCGCCTGCTCGATATTCTTGAGCCCACTCAACAGACCGTTGATGCGTTGGGCAAACTGAATCTTCCTGCTGGCGTCGATGTTGAAATCAAGCTGTAGTATCGACGAGAGGCCAAGATGAGAAATACATTGGGAATTGTAGGGCGTAAAATAGGGATGACCCGGGTTTTTGGACCTGACGGAAGCATTATTCCAGTCACTGTTATCCAGGCTGGCCCATGCCCTGTAATTGAAAAGAAAACACTGGATCGTGATGGCTATACTGCGCTTCAGATCGGGTTTGAAGAAGTGCCCGCTCATCGGCTTGCTAAGCCAGAGCAAGGACATCAGCAAAAGGCAAATTGTGGCTTTTATAAAATGCTGAAAGAAGTCCGCTTGAATAATGTTGACGAATATGAGGTCGGGGCAGCGCTTACGGTGGACATGTTTGCTCCGGGGGAAAAAATTCGCATTTCAGGTACATCTAAAGGACGTGGTTTTGCTGGTGTTATGCGCAGATGGAATTTTGGTGGCGCTCCTGCATCTCACGGACACGAGCAAGTGCATCGCAAGCCAGGTTCTATTGGCCAGTGTGCATGGCCGGGTAAGGTTTTTAAGGGTAAAAAAATGCCTGGGCAGCTGGGAAATAAAACAGCAACCATGCTGAATATAGAAGTTATTGACGTGCGCCCTGAAGACAATGTTGTGCTTGTTCGTGGGCAGATTCCTGGGCCTAAACAGGGAATCGTTATCCTCAACAAGCTGAAATAGAGGGGTACGAAATGGCCAATATGAAAGTTTATGATCAAAATCGTCAGGAAGTTGGTGAGCTGACTTTAGACGATGATATTTTTCAGGTAGAAGTAAAGCCTGAGATTTTGCATTTGGCGGTGCGTTCACATTTGGCGGGCCTGCGTTCTGGCACTGTAGGTGTAAAAACACGCGGCCTTGTTCGTGGCGGAGGCAAGAAGCCTTGGCGTCAGAAGGGAACTGGTCGTGCGCGTGCTGGTTCTATTCGCTCTCCTTTGTGGCGAGGCGGCGCGATTGTGCACGGACCAGTGGCTCGCGATTATAGTTTCAAAATAAACAAAAAAATTCGCAAATTAGCTTTACGTATGGCGTTAACAACTCGTTTCGCGTCAGATAGCATGCTTATTGTGAATGAACTGCGGTTTCAGGAAATAAAAACCAAGAACTTTGTGGCGTGCAAGAATGTCTTGGGACTGAAAAAAGCCTTGATTGTTGTATCTGAACAAGATAGCAACCTCAGTCTTTCAGCCAGGAATGTTCCTGGCGTTTTGGTGTTGGATTCGCAATCCATCAATGTTTACGAAGTTTTGAAGTATCCGCAGATAGTTTTGGATCAGGGCGCAGTGGTTGCCCTGCAAGAGAGGTTAAAATAATGGAAAGCACCCAAGTATTGCTCCGTCCATTAATTTCTGAAAAGTCCACTGGGCTTAAAGAATTGAGAAATCAAGTAGCCTTTTTTGTACATTCTGCCGCAAATAAAATTGATGTGCAGCGAGCTGTCGAATCTATTTTCGGGGTACAGGTTACTGCTGTGAATGTGGTTCAATATCGACCACGAACCAAGAAAAAATTTGGCAGGACTGTAGGAAAGATTCGTGGCTACAAAAAAGCCTATGTGTCTCTGGCGCACGGCGATAAGATAGATTTTTTTGAAGGGGTTTAGACATGGCAATACGTAAGTTAAAGCCAACATCTGCAGGTCGGAGAGCACAAACCGTACTTACTTATGATGAAATAACGCGGACAAGCCCTGAAAAATCGTTGACTCATGGGTTGGCAAAGAAAAGTGGACGTAATCACTTTGGTCGAATTACCGCGCGTCGGCGAGGGGGAGGCAATAAGAGCCTCTATCGCATTATTGATTTTAAGCGAAACAAATTGGATATTCCGGCTAAAGTTGCCAGTATAGAATACGATCCTAATCGCAGTGCACGCATTGCTTTGCTTCATTACCGTGATGGAGAAAAGCGTTATATAATTTGTCCTGTGGGTATTTCAGTAGGCGATTTTTTATTGGCAGGTGAAAAAGCTGATATTAAGCCAGGTAATGCATTACCGCTTGCGCGTATTCCACTTGGCACGCTCGTGCATAATGTTGAATTGTATCCAGGACGCGGCGGACAGCTCGTTCGTTCAGCTGGAGCCTATGCCCAGGTGATCGCCAAAGAAGGCAAATATGCTTTATTGAGACTGCCTTCTGGAGAGGTTCGTAAAGTACTTGCTGCAAGTAGCGCGACTGTCGGCCAGGTTGGCAATATTGAGCATGAGAGTGTTTCCATAGGCAAGGCAGGCCGCAATAGATGGCTTGGAAAAAGGCCTAAAGTGCGTGGCGTTGCGATGAACCCTGTTGACCATCCATTAGGCGGTGGTGAAGGAAGGAGCTCTGGTGGACGTCATCCTGTAACTCCTTGGGGTAAGCCTACAAAGGGATATAAGACTCGTGCACCTAAAAAGGCATCTTCGCAGCTAATTGTCAAACGTCGCGGTACTAAGTAGGAGTAGATATGCCTCGGTCTCTGAAAAAAGGCCCTTTTGTTGATGATCATCTGCTTAAAAAGGTTGAAAAATCTAATGCAGAAAGAAGTCGTCAAGTAATCAAGACCTGGTCGCGCCGGTCCACAATCATTCCAGAAATGGTAGGCCTGACCTTTGCTGTCCATAATGGGAAAAAATTTATCCCTGTTTTCGTATCTGAAAATATGGTCGGCCATAAACTTGGTGAATTTGCCCCCACGCGGACATATTTTGGCCACGCTGCCGATAAGAAGAAGAAATAGGCGGGAAGATTCATATGGAAACAAGATCAGTAGCCAAATTTATACGCGTGTCTCCTCAGAAAGCGCGTCTTGTGGCTCGAAATGTGACAGGCAAGCCTGTTGAGGACGCCCTGAATGTCCTGAAGTTCACTCCCAAAAAGGCTGCCCGGCTGATTGAAAAAGTTTTGGCGTCAGCAATTGCAAATGCTGAGAATAACGCAAAACTTGATGTTGACAGCCTTTATGTGAAAGAAGTTCGCATTGATGGGGGCCCAAGTTGGAAACGCATTCAATCCCGTGCAATGGGTAGAGCGTATAGGATTATCAAGCGAACGAGCCACATTACCGTGGTAGTTGATGAACTCTAGGAGGGCACTGCGTTGGGTCATAAAGTTCATCCATACGGATTCCGTTTAGGATACAATAAAAATTGGAAATCCCGCTGGTTTAGCGATAAAAAGTACGCAGAATACGTTTTTGAAGACGATAAGTTGCGTAAGTATATCAAGGAAAAGCTTTATCATGCAGGAATTTCAAAAATTGAAATTGAAAGAGCTGCTGATAAAATTCGTTTAATTTTGTTCACTGCACGCCCCGGTATTGTTATCGGAAGAAAAGGTGTGGAGATTGAAAAATTACGGGCAGAATTGAAGGAAAAATTCGGACGCGAAATTTCATTAGAAGTAAATGAAATTCGCAGGCCTGAAACAGACGCACAGCTTGTTGCAGAATCCATAGCTCAACAGTTGGAGCGTCGTGTGGCTTTTCGACGTGCCATCAAAAAGACCCTTGGTTTAGCCCAAAAATTTGGTGCTCAGGGTATCAAAGTGCAGTGTGGAGGAAGATTGGGCGGTGCTGAAATTGCTCGTTCAGAATGGGCTCGTGAAGGCCGCGTACCCCTGCATACATTGCGTGCTGATATCGACTATGGTGTAGCCTTGGCTAAAACCACATATGGTATCATTGGCATTAAAGTTTGGGTCTTTAAGGGTGAAATTCTTAGCGAGGTGGATAACTGATGCTGAGCCCCAAAAGAGTAAAATTTCGCAAGCAACAAAAAGGTCGAATCCGTGGGTTAGCACAACGGGCAACGACAGTGGCATTTGGCGAAATTGGATTAAAAGCTATTGAATCCGGGAAGATTACAAATCAGCAAATTGAAGCCGCTCGTATTGCTATGATGAGACATATCAAAAGGGGTGGTAAGGTTTTTATTCGAATCTTCCCTGACAAGACGATTACCTCAAAACCACTGGAAGTTCGTCAAGGTAAAGGTAAAGGTGCACCAGTTGGATGGTGTGCTCCAGTTCAAAGAGGGCGCATTATTTACGAGATTAAGGGTGTTGATGTTGAATTGGCTAAAGAAGCATTGCAGAGAGCAGCCTACAAACTGCCTATAAAGACTATTATAGTCGAAAAGGAGTAAGCAATGAAGGCTCAGCAATTACGTGAATTAGATAGCTCGGCTCTGCATGGGAAGCTTGGAGAGTTACGCACTGAATTAATGAATCTGCGATTTCAGCATGCAACAGCGCAGCTAGAAAACACGCAGAGAATGCCAGTCGTGAAAAAATCCATTGCTCGGATTTTGACGATTCTGAAAGAGAAGGACACGGAGACAGCTGATGAGTAACAGCGGACAGACATCGAACAAGAGGACTCTTGTTGGCTTCGTAGTGAGCGACAAAAACGACAAAACAATTGTCGTTCGTGTTGAGACACTGGTCAAACATCCTGTTCTTAAAAAATATATCCGCCGTAGAAAAAAATTCATGGCTCATGACCCCAATAATGAGTGCCATATTGGCGATAAGGTTCAGATAGTTGAACATCGTCCTTTAAGCGCACGTAAAAATTGGCATTTGATGAAAATTATTGAACGAGCATTATAGGGGATTTCGATATGATTCAAATGCAGACGACTTTGGATGTCGCAGACAATTCCGGAGCCAAGAAGGTTGCCTGCATCAAGGTGCTAGGCGGTAGCAAGCGCAGGTATGCTCGGGTCGGAGACATTATAATGGTCTCAGTCAAGGAAGCGATTCCGCACGGTAAAGTAAAAAAAGGCGACGTACTTCAGGCAGTAGTAGTCAGGACAAAGAAGGAAATAGGTCGCCCAGACGGAACATATATTCGTTTTGACAATAACTCTGCTGTTCTGTTGAACAAAAGCTTTGAACCGATGGGGACTCGTATATTTGGGCCTGTGGCTCGTGAGTTGCGGGCTAAAAACTTTATGAAAATTGTTTCATTAGCCCCAGAGGTGTTGTAAGTATGTCTACACAAGTCTGGAAGGTACATCTCAATGATACAGTCATGGTGATGACCGGCAAGGATAAAGGGAAAATCGGCAAGGTGATCAAGGTCCTTCGGGCTAAGAAGCAAGTGGTTGTAGAAAAGGCGAATATTGCTTTGAAGCATAGCAAGCCAAATCCATATGCGAATAAGCCCGGTGGAATTGTTGAAAAGGAAATGCCGATAGATATTTCTAATGTGCAGGTAGTGTGCAGTTCATGCACGAAGCCTGCTCGACTGGGCTATAGGCTTACAGACGATAACAAAAAAATTCGTTATTGCAGAAAGTGCAATGAAGCGATCAGCTAGGGTGTAAGAATGAGTGATCTCAAGAAACTCTATACAGATATAGTCGCTCCAACACTTGCTAAGGAATTTAATTACAAAACAGTAATGCAAATTCCACAGATCAAGTTTGTCTCTTTGAATATGGGACTAGGTGAAGGAAGCCAGAACAATAAAATTATCCAGGATTCTGTACGCGATTTATCTATGATAGCTGGTCAGCGAGCTGTTGTGACTCGTGCCAAAAAATCCATTGCTGCATTTAAATTGCGAGAAGGAATGCCTGTTGGATGTCGGGTCTCTTTACGTAGGGATGTCATGTGGGCGTTTCTCAACAAACTCATAACAATTGCCCTGCCCCGAGTTCGCGATTTCCGTGGTGTTCAAGACCGTGGTTTTGACGGACGTGGGAATTATACTCTGGGTATCAAAGATCATACAATTTTTCCTGAAATTGAGATCGATAGAATTGAGAAACCCGTTGGTATGAACATATCGGTTATTACTACCGCCATGACAGACAAAGAAGGCAAGATGCTGTTGAAGCTTCTTGGAATGCCCTTCAAGAAGTAAGGAGGACTCGAACTTGACGCGCACATCATTGATGGTCAAGGCTCAGCGGAAGCCGAAGTTTTCGACGCGCAAATATAATAGATGCCCCATATGTGGTCGTCCGCGTGCTTTTATGCGCCGATTTGGCATCTGTAGAATTTGTTTTAGAAATATGGCCCTTGCCGGTGAATTACCAGGCGTAAGAAAATCTAGTTGGTAAATGAGGAATTCTCATGTCAGTAAATGATCCAATCGCAGATCTGCTAACCCGAATTCGTAATGCATATACGGCAATGCATGCGACTGTATCGGTCTCAACCAGTCGTACTCGTGAAGCAGTGCTTAATATATTAAAGGATGAAGGGTATATTGCTGGATTTTCGCAGGAAGGCAATCAACTGCTTGTTAATTTGAAATACTTTGAAAATAAGCCTGTTACCGAAGGTTTGAAACGCATTAGCAAGCCAGGGCGCAGGATATATGTCGGTACTCACAATATTCCCTCTGTCCAAAATGGCCTTGGAATTTGCATCCTTTCTACATCCAAAGGAATACTTGAGGGGAAGAAAGCATCCGAAGCTGGAGTTGGCGGTGAGCTGCTCTGTGAGATCTGGTAGGGAGGGTTGAATGTCACGAGTTGGAAAAATGCCTATAGCAATCCCCACTGGTGTGGAGGTTTTTGTAGGCGCTGATACTATTACAGTTAAAGGCCCAAAAGGCACTCTGCATTTAGCTACACACCCACTGATCAACGTGTCAGTAAGCGGAAGTGAAGCTCTTGTAGAGCCAGCTGATACGAGTCGTATTGCCAGGCAGCAGCACGGCTTGCGCCGCACACTTTTAGCAAATGCAGTTCAAGGTGTTTTCCAGGGCTTTGAAAAATCACTTGATGTAGTGGGCGTTGGGTACAAAGTAAATGTTCAAGGTAATATAGTTGTACTCAATGTTGGTTATTCTCACCCTGTGAATTTTGTTTTGCCAGACGGGATTCAGGCCAAGGTAGAAAATACCAAGATTTCATTATCAGGCTGTGATAAGCGCCTTGTTGGTGAAGTCGCGGCACAGATCCGCCAGGTACGTGCTCCTGAACCTTATAAAGGTAAAGGTATCAAGTATAGTGGGGAGATTGTGCGTCGCAAAGCTGGTAAATCCGGCGGCAAGAAATAGGAATCGACATGAAAATTTCACGTGATGACGCCCGTAAGAAGCGTAAGGCGAGAATTCGCAAAAAAGTCAACGGTAGCCCCGAAAAACCACGCTTGGTGGTTTTCCGCTCCAATAAGCATATTTATGCTCAAATTGTAGATGATTTGGCTGGCGTAACCCTTGCCTCTGCTTCAACATTGTCTGGGGATGGCCAGAAGTTTCGCCTGACTGTTGATAATGCAAAAACAATCGGAAAGAAGATTGCCGAAGAAGCGATAAAGAAAGATATCACCACTGTGGTATTTGATCGTAATGGCTTTGTATATCATGGTCGAGTGAAGGCCTTAGCCGAAGGTGCCCGTGAAGCGGGATTAAATTTTTAATAGAGGACATCCATGCAACAGAACGAATTTGAACTCATTGAGAAAATAGTACATCTCAATCGCGTCGCTAAAGTTGTAAAGGGTGGCCGACGCTTTAGCTTTAGCGCCTTGGTGGTCGTTGGAGATGGGAAAGGCTCAGTTGGATTTGGTCTGGGTAAAGCCAACCAGGTTCCTGATGCAATTAAAAAGGCCACTGATAAAGCTCGTAAAGATATGCAGAAAGTTGAGCTTTTGGATGGAACTATTCCCTATGAGATTATTGGAAATTTTGGTGCAGGACACGTGCTCCTGAAGCCCGCCTCGGCTGGAACCGGTATTATTGCTGGCGGACCAGTGCGTGCTGTAATGGAAGCTGTAGGCGTCCACGACATCCTGACTAAAGCTATTGGTACGAATAACCCGCATAATGTTCTGCGAGCCACCTTTGATGGCCTCCGCTCATTGCGGAGCGTAGATCGTGTTAGCGCTATGAGGGGTGTTCCTCTGTCCATCAAGAGAAAATAGAGGTTCTGTCATGATTCGCGTTAAGTTAATAAAAAGTTTGATCACTCAGCCCCCTGCGCAGCGGAAAACAGTTAAGGCGTTAGGATTTACTAAGCTTAATGAAGTTGTAACCCTTCCTGATAATGACTGTATTCGCGGGATGATTCAAAAAGTTAAGCATCTTGTTGAGGTAGTACAGTAATGAACCTGCATGAATTATATCCATTTCCCGAAGAACTGGCAAAGCCTAAGCGCATTGGTCGGGGATCTGCTTCAGGGCAGGGCGCTACTGCTGGCAAAGGACACAAAGGACAAAACGCTCGCAGCGGTGGCGGTGTTCCTGCGTATTTTGAAGGCGGACAAATGTGCTTGTATCGCCGCTTGCCTAAACGAGGGTTCAAGAATCCTTTTCGTACAACATATCAGGTTGTCAGTCTCGGCGATATTGTTGCCAAATTTGAGAGCACAGAGATCTCTTTAGATGATCTCTATGGTTCTGGTTTGGTACGCCAAGGTCAGCCTGTAAAGGTATTGTCCGGCGGAGAGATTACTCGTGCCATAAAAGTAACAGCGCACAAGTTCAGCTCTCAAGCCATTGAGAAGATTTCCGCATCAGGCGGAGAAGCTATAGCCTTGGAAGGTTAGTCCTAGTGAATACTCCAAGAGGCGCAAGCGCAGGATTGAGCGAGTTAAAGCAGAAATTCATTTGGACATTTCTGCTTTTAGCTGTCTATCGAGTTGGAGTGCACCTCCCTGTACCAGGAGTAGATGGTGCAGCTCTGGCTGATTTTTTTGCTAATTTCCAGAATACCTTATTTGGATTGTTTGATATGTTTTCTGGAGGCGGTCTGAAAAGGCTGTCTATTTTTGCGCTTGGAATCATGCCCTATATCTCTGCATCAATTATTTTGCAGCTTTTGACAGTTGTAAGCCCTGAACTGAAAAGGCTCTCAAGACAGGAAGGGGCGGCTGGAAAAAAGAAGATAACTCAATATACTCGATATGGCACAGTTCTTATATCCATTGTGCAGGGTCTGGGCATTGCCGTAGGTATTGAGAGCATGACCAGCCCAACAGGTGCTCCGATTGTATTTATGCCGGGCTGGGGCTTTCGTCTGGTCACTGTCATTACCCTGACAGCAGGGACAATTTTTGTCATGTGGCTGGGTGAAAAAATTACAGAAAAGGGTATTGGCAACGGTATTAGCTTAATTATTTGTTCTGGTATTATTGCTGGCTTGCCCAGTGGAATAAGCAGGTCGTATAGCCTCTTTAGAGCTGGCGATGTCTCTTTGTTCACCATCCTGTTTATTGTTATTGTCATGGCTGGAGTTTTAGTTGGAATTACCTTTATGGAGCGTGCTCAGCGGCGCATTCCAATCCACTATGCAAAACGGATGGTTGGGCGAAAGATGTACGGAGGGCAAACGAGCCATCTGCCTTTGCGCATTAATACTGCTGGCGTTATCCCTCCTATATTTGCATCGTCACTGCTTATGTTTCCCGCAACGTTAGCTAATTTTTCAAACATTGAAGCTTTGAACAATGTGGCCCATTACTTCCAGCCAGACTCGCTGCTCTATAATATATTCTTTGTTGGCTTCATTACGTTCTTTTGTTTTTTCTACACAGCGATTATTTTTGATCCAAAAGATATTGCTGAAAACTTAAAAAAACAGGGTGCTTTTGTCCCTGGGATTAGACCAGGTTTTAAGACCAATGAATATATAGATAAGGTCTTAACCCGTTTGACTTTATGGGGTGCCTTGTATATCTCGCTGGTCTGTGTTTTGCCCATGGTTTTGATGAAACAATTTAATGTGCCTTTTTATTATGGTGGGACATCGTTGCTGATTGTTGTTGGAGTGGCGATGGATACCATGTCTCAAGTACAATCACATCTTATTTCAGGAAGATATGATGGTCTTTTGGCAAAGGCCAAAATCAAGGGCAGGCGTGATTGAAGAAGTTTCGTGGCATTTTTCTCAAGTCTGATCACGAGATATCCTGTCTCCACCATGCCAATAGGATCACCGCACAGATTTTAGGACATATTGTCGAACATATTGTTGCGGGCGTGAAAACAATTGAGTTAGAAGAAATAGCCATAGAGCAGTGTAAAAAACATGGTGTTGTTCCTGCCTTTAAGGGATACCAGGGGTTTCCCTATGCTTTATGCTGCTCAGTCAATGAAGAGATAGTGCATGGTTTTCCTTCATCACGAATTTTGCGTGATGGGGATATTGTTTCTCTTGATTTCGGTGTTTGTTATAATGGTTTTTTTGGAGATACTGCGCGAACGATTCCTGTAGGAAATATTGATAACGGCGCGGCACATTTGCTTGAAGTAACTGCAATTTCTTTACAAAAAGGTATTGAAAAAGCACTTTCCGGCAATGACCTTTACGATATTTCACGGGCTGTGCAGGAATATGTCGAGGCCAGCGGGTATTCTGTTATAAAGCGTTTTGTTGGACATGGTGTTGGACGTGCACTTCATGAAAAACCAGAAGTGCCAAACTTTGTTCCTAAAAATGCAACACGACTTCCGCTGAAAACAGGAATGGTCATTGCCATTGAGCCGATGGTTGCTGCAGGTTCTGATGAAGTCGAAATCCTCTCCGACGGATGGACAGCAGTAACGCGGGACAGAAGCCTGGCTGCTCATTTTGAGCATTCAATAGCAATAACTAAAGACGGACCGCTCATTCTGAGTGAAGTCGTGTGATTTACGTACATTTAGAATACTTTGGAGTTACAATGAAAGTTAGATCTTCTGTAAAAAAGATTTGTCCTAAATGCAAAGTGATTAAACGCAAGGGTGTATTGCGTGTCATTTGTGAAAATACCCGGCACAAACAAAGACAGTCATAGAGAATAGGGGGCTAGCGTGGCACGAATTGTAGGTGTTGATTTGCCGCGAAATAAGCGGCTGGATATAGCTCTTACCTATATTTATGGTATTGGCAGAGCTACTGCATTGAAGATCCTTGACTCCACAGGAGTCGATTGGACTAAAAATAGCGACGACCTGACGGCAGATGACGTTAATATTTTGCGTAAAGAGCTGGAAGCAAATTACAAAGTTGAAGGTGATTTGCGACGTGAGGTTGTTGCAAACATTAAGCGCTTAATGGATATTGGCTGTTATAGAGGGCTTCGACACCGTCGTGGATTGCCATGTCGCGGACAGCGCACCCATACGAACGCACGCACTCGTAAAGGACCGCGTCGTGCAATTGTTGGGAAAAAGAAAAAATAACTTTTTTTGGAGATAAAACATGGCAAGGCCTCAGCGTGTAGTTAAGAAAAAAGAGAAGAGAAATATCCCAACCGGGATAGCTCATGTGAATAGCTCCTTTAACAACACAATCATCACGTTTACTGATCCCACAGGAAATGTTGTCAGTTGGGCTAGTTCAGGCGCTTCTGGGTTCAAAGGATCCAGGAAAAATACTCCTTTTGCAGCGCAGCGTGCAGCTGAAACTGCTGCCCGAAAGGCTATGGACGCAGGAATGCGCAGCGTTGGAATTTTAGTCAAGGGCCCTGGATCTGGTCGTGAGTCAGCAATGCGTGCGATCAACGCAGTTGGAATGCGCGTTGTTTTTATTCGTGATGTCACGCCCATTCCACATAATGGCTGCCGCCCGCCCAAACGTCGTAGAGTATAGAGGGGGAAGATACCTTGGCTAGATATACAGGTCCTAAGTGTCGTATTTGTCGCCGCGAGGGGACAAAACTTTTTTTGAAAGGTGATCGGTGCTATACCGACAAGTGCGCCTTTGATCGTCGAGCCTATGCTCCTGGTGATCATGGTAAAGCTCGTAAAAAGCCTAGCGATTACGCAGTACAGTTGCGAGAAAAGCAGAAAGTGCGCAGAATGTATGGGATTTTAGAAGGTCAGTTTCATCGCTATTTTGAAGAGGCTGATCGTCGTAAAGGAGTAACAGGCAGTGTCCTTTTAGGGCTGCTGGAGACACGTTTAGACAACGTGGCCTATAAACTTGGTTTTGCTAATTCCCGGAACCAGGCGCGCCAGATGGTGCGACATGGAATTTTCCAGTTAAACGGCAAGCGCGTTAATGTTCCTTCGATTGCTCTGAAAGCCGGTGACGTGCTTGAAGTGCATAACCGTTCAAAAAAGAATTTGGTCATTACTGAATCTCTGGAACTGGTGGCCCGGCGTGGTGTTCCCGCATGGCTTGAAGTGGATCCAGCTAATTTGCGCGGTTCTGTTAAGGCGCTGCCAACACGTGAAGATATCACATTCCCAATTACGGAGCAGTTGATTGTCGAACTCTACTCCAAATAAGAGGCTGTAAACATGAGTGCTACGTATCGCGCAGACAAGCAGGTTTACGTCAGGAATTGGGCAGAGCTCGTGCGGCCAGAGCAGTTGGAGCGTGACTCGAAAAGTGGAAATACCTATGGGCGTTTTATCTGCGAGCCACTAGAGCGTGGTTTTGGAACGACCATTGGTAATGCATTGCGCCGAGTCCTCTTGTCTTCATTGCAGGGAGCAGCAGCAGTTTCAGTTAATATTCATGGTATTCAGCATGAATTTACCACAATACCTGGTATTAATGAAGATGTGACTGATATTGTTCTCAATCTTAAACAAATTCGCGTTGCAATGAATACTTCTGAGCCGCAGCGTGTGCAGCTTATTGCCAATACTAAGGGTGTAGTGACCGCTGCCAATATAGTTGAAAACCAGCATATTGCAGTGCTCAATCGAGATTTGCATATTGCCACTCTATCTGAAGATATTGATTTAGTAATGGATCTGGAATTTCGGATGGGCAAGGGCTATGTGCCGGCTGAAATGCACGAAGGGCTGGAAAATGAAATAGGTGTGATTACGCTTGATGCAAGTTTTTCTCCGATTCGCAAGGTTGCCTATACGGTAGAGCAGGCTCGTGTCGGGCAAATGACCGATTTTGACAAGCTGATTATGGAAGTCTGGACTGATGGTTCTGTCAGCCCTGAAGATGCATTAGCCTATAGTGCAAAAATTCTTAAAGATCAGCTTTCTGTATTTATCAATTTCGACGAAAGCTCTGCGGATATTGAGAAATCAAAATCCAAGCCACAGGATAAAATCAACGAGAATCTTTTCAAAAATATTGAGGATCTCGAACTTCCTGTCCGTGCAAGTAATTGCCTGAAAAGCGTAGGTATAAATGTCGTCGGTGAATTGGTGCAAAAAACAGAGAATGAGTTGCTCAAGACCAAGAATTTTGGGCGCAAGTCTCTTGAGGATATTCGCCGGGTACTCGAAAATATGGGCTTAGATTTTGGCACACGAGTAGATAATTTTACTGAGTTGTACCAAGATTGGCTAAAGAGGAACGAAGAAGATGAGGCATAGAAAATCTGGGCGTAAGCTAGGCCGCACATGGGAGCATCGCAAAGCATTATTTAAAAATATGGCCCGTTCTTTGGTGGAACATGAGCGAATCCGAACCACTGAAGCCAAGGCAAAAGAGCTGCGTATTCTGGCAGACAAGCTCGTGACCATGGCGCTTGAAAATGATGTACATGCCAGACGTCGGGCGTATACAATTTTAGGCAGCCATCACAGCGTACAGAAATTGTTCGATGTGATTGGTCCGCGCTTCCAGGGTGTTCCTGGTGGCTTTACTCGGGTTGTTAAATTCGGGCAGCCACGAGTTGGTGATGGTGCGCCAATGGCTCTGATAGAGTTTACTCGTTTGGACCAAGAGAATGCGCAACAGCAGGACACAGAAGCGTAACGCTTGAATTCATAGCTAAAAATAAGGCAGATTCTCTGCCTTATTTTTTTGTCGTATGCATTTGTATTTTTAATACGTGGTATCTGTATTTATGGATATTCGAAAAATTCAGGCATTTGCCAAAGTGTACGAGCACGCAAGCTTTTCCAAGGCAGGCAAAGCATTGTACTTATCTCAGCCAACGATCAGCGCTCATGTTGCCTCATTGGAGAACGAACTTGGCCTTGCACTTTTTGACCGCATAGGTCGAACAGTCGTGCCCACAAAGGCTGGTGAAATTCTTTATTTTCACGCCTTGCGCATTTTTGACGCAGCTGACCTGGCCCTGTCAGAATTACGGACCCTGCAAGATCGCATAACCGGGCAGTTGGATATTGGGGGCAGTACAATTCCAGCAAATTATATTCTCCCGGAATTTTTTGCAGTATTCTGTCAGGAGTTTCCTGAGGTGGTGCTTGATCTGCGCGTTGGTGATTCAGAGGAAATTATCACTGCTGTGCGGGATAATGTTTTAATGCTCGGCGTTGTTGGCGCTGTGCTTGATACTCCTGAACTTACCTATGAGCCAATTCTTCAGGACAGGCTTGTTCTGGTCATGACTCCAGAGTTGCAGCGTCGGTTTGCCAACACAGATACAAAGACCATGCTCTTTACTTTACCCTGGATCATGCGCGAGGAAGGCTCAGGAACCAGAATGGCCATGGTCTCTGCTTTGACGCGTCTTGATATCGACGTGCGCGAGCTCAAATCTGTGATCACAGTGCGGAATGCCGGGGCAATGTCACGCTGTATTCAAGCAGGGATGGGCGCTGGTATTACCTCTGCTTCTACTGTACAACGTGCACTGAATACGGGACGTTTGATTGCTGTTAATGTGCCGGATTTGAGTTTAGAACGGTATTTTTATGTTGTGTATAACAAGCGGCGCACACTTTTTCCTGCTGCTGTGTGCATGATTGAATTTTTGCAGACACGGACTGGATTTAAGATCTAGGAATACATTCTTGCTGGGCATATTGCGTCAAAAATGAGCTGATTATACCTTCAATACTCTACAACAAGGATTGCTATGGAATTGCTGAAAACTGTTCGCGCTGCTGGTTGAGCGGCTAAAATTTCTCCAGGGGACCTGGATGAAGTTTTGCGCACGCTTGTCGTGCATACAGATAATCGCGTCCTGACTGGCATGGGCAATGCGGAAGATGCCGCAATTGTTCATTTTCCGCCTGGAAAAGCCTTGGTCCAGACCCTTGATTTCTTTACGCCCATTGTCAACGATCCATTTTGGTTTGGGCAAATTGCTGCGGCCAATTCCTTATCCGATATTTACGCCATGGGAGCACAGCCCTATGTTGTCATGAATATCGTTTGTTTTCCGGTCAAGACCATGAAGCTGGATGTGTTGCGCGAGGTGCTGCGCGGTGGATTGTTAAAAATCCATGAAGCCGGGGCCATGCTTGTTGGTGGACATAGCGTGCAGGACGATGAGCTCAAATACGGGCTTTCTGTGTCAGGCATTGTAGATCCCGGAGGGTATGCTTCAAATGCCGGGTTGCGTCCTGGGGATACACTTTTGCTCACCAAGCCCATTGGCTCCGGAGTGCTTGCTACTGCGCTGAAGGCAGGGTGGGAAGGCGCGGCAGGCTATGAGCAGGAAATCTTTCATTGGTCCAGCCGGTTAAACAAGGTTGCCGGGGAAGCTATTGCCCGTTTTGGTTTGCGCGGGGCAACAGATATTACTGGTTTTGGCCTGGGAGGTCATTTGCTTGAAATGGCCAGGGCGTCTGATTGCTCTTTGCGCCTTCATACTGCTGCGGTGCCGTTGATGCATGGAGCCTATGAGCTTGCAACCATGGGCCTTATTCCAGAAGGAAGTCATGCAAACAAACGTTTTTGTCATCATTTAGTGCTGATAGACCCGGAGTGTGATACTGTGCGCTGTGACCTGCTTTTTGATGCCCAGACATCAGGCGGGCTGGTGCTGGCTGTTCCTGAGGCGCTGGTGGCTGATGTACAACGCTGGATAGAGGAGCAGGGCGAGCAGGCTGTTGCTGTGGGCGAAGTTTGCCCGCCTCGTGCTGATGGCGTACGCTTGCATCTATGCTAGATAGAGTTTCCCAGACCAGGCAGCACGTCTGTATTCCTGCGGTACCAGGGCGCACTGTGGCTCAGGCGCTCTTTGAGGCAGGATTTTTTCTTGGATTGCCGCTGTGTGCCGGGGCTGGCGTGTGTGGTCAATGTGCCGTGCGTTTTCTTGGGCCAGCGCCTAGGCCCTGCCCTGAAGATTACGTAAAGTTTCCTGAAGCTGAATTAGATGGGGGCTGGCGCTTGGCATGTCGGCATAGTGCGTCGCAGGCCTGGGAACTGGAAGTTCCGGTTCAGCCTGCAATTCCTGGCACGGCATCTGGCTTGGTGCATTCGTGCTTAGGGCTTGATCTGGGAACAACGCGCATCAAATGGGCCTCCGGGATTCCGGGTCGGCCTGAAAAGGAAGAAGCTGCCATTAATCCGCAAATGGCTGCGGGCAGTGAAATCATGTCGCGCTTAGCCTATGCTGAATCAGGTTTGGCTGCACGAGAGCGCCTGCATCAGCTGGCTGTGGACTTTGTGGAGACCGTGATACAAGCAGTGCAGGCCAAAGATATTGCTGTGTCTGGCCATGCAGCAATGATTGCGCTTTTACTCAATCAGCCCACACATGGCCTTGCGTATGCGCCCTATCATGCGCCCTGGCCTGGGGGCAGTCTGGTTTGCTTGCGTGCCGGGCTGCCGGATGTCTATATTCCGCCAGTGCTTGGTCCTTTTATTGGTGCGGATATCAGCGCCGGACTAGGGCATCTGTGCTGGCAGCCAGATATACGCTATCCATATATTCTTGCGGACCTTGGTACAAATGGAGAATTTGTGCTGGCCGTGGATAACACGCATTTTTGGGCCACCAGCGTGCCCATGGGCCCAGCCATTGAAGGTGTTGGGCTGCTGTGCGGCTCTCCGGCAGGGGCGGGTGTTCTTTCACATTTTCAGCTTACTCCACACGGACTGCACTGGAACAATATTGAGCCCGCAACAGCTCTTTCTGGCACCGGATATATTTCTTTGCTGGCCATTTTGCGCCGGATCGGGCTTGTTTCTGTGGATGGACACGTGGGCGCACCCACATCTCCGCTGGCTCGCAAACTTGCTGTCCTGGGGGAGTCTGCCTGGGGCAAGACAGTGCGCATTACAGACGCAGTGTGGATGGCTGAACGCGATATTGAGGAGTTTCTTAAAGTCAAGGCAGGGGTCAATGTGGCAATTCAGGCCTTGCTTCGTGCGGCAGGCCTTGGGCTCAGTGATATTGCTGCTGTCTATATGGCAGGTGCCTTGGGTGAATATGCCGAGACGCATGATCTTTTCACCCTGGGATTTTTACCTGCTGCTTTTGACACACGAGTGCAGGTAGTGGGCAATACATCGCTGGCAGGAGCTTTTCGGGCCAGTTATGACCGCACGTTGCAAGACTGGCTTGCTCGGCTTCCACAGCATGTGCGGCTGGTGTCGTTAGTTGACCAGCCTGATTTTGCCACCCACTATGTGCAGGCCATGCGTTTTGCCTGGCATGATGTGTGAGCGACAAATAAATAACTGGCAGGTAACAGGACGCAAAGTATTGCAGACAGCAAATACAAAAACAAAACCCCAGCAAGGCTGGGGTCGTTTTTTCGTCTGTAACGATGTGTTATGCTGGCTCCCCGGGACAGATTTGAACTGCCGACAGGGTGGTTAACAGCCACCTGCTCTGCCAACTGAGCTACCGGGGAACGTCAGCCAGAAGCGCCCTTTATGGAAGACAACCTGCCCTGTCAAGCTTTTTCCAGATATTGTATAGGGCTGCATGATTTGCCAGGGCCTGCCTGGCCCGTGTACGCGCGAGCACACCAAAGGGGATATAATTTAGTTTTTCTTGTTTATCAAACTGTTACGGCTGTTACGGAATTTTATGTGGCGACACTTCGTAATGACACAAGAATCAGCATTTCCACAGCTTAATCTGAGCTCAACATGAGTCCTCTTTATGGCTAGCACTGCCAAACTTTTTACTCCTGCGCGCGTGACTCAGGCATTGTCTCACCCTGATGCAGGGCCGCGTATTGTGTTTTTTTCTGGTGGTTCAGCGTTAAAGGAAACCAGCCAGGCCCTGGTGCGTTATACGCATCGCTCTGTGCATCTGGTCACACCTTTTGATTCTGGCGGCAGTTCTGCGGCCTTGCGGCGCTATTTTGCCATGCCTGCTGTTGGGGATCTTCGCTGCCGTCTCATGGCTTTGGCGGATCATTCTTGGGCTGGCGTGGCAGAACTGCATGATGTGCTTGCTTATCGCTTGCCTTGTAATGCCAATACTGTGCACAACCAGCAGGAATTGTGCGCCCTGGCCAGGGGCGAGCATCCGCTGATGATCCGGATCACAGAAGCATTGCGCAGTGCTGTGTGTCCATTTGTACAGTATTTTGCCCAGGCCATTGGGCAGGACTTTGATTTGGGAGGAGCCAGTGTCGGAAATATGGTTCTGGCTGCCGGGTACATGCAGCATGAGCGCTGTTTTAATCC
>JAAYGZ010000141.1 GCA_012727515.1 Desulfovibrionales bacterium | reverse complement strand
ATAGCCTGATTTAGTGCTTCTGAGGCCAGGCAAAACTTCTGGATAAGATCAAAAAACTGGTGCCTTGGTCGGTTAAAGCCATTTTTCTTGATTTTTTCCATGTACGAGGGCTTCAGCTTGGAAAGTTCGTCTGGCAGATCAAGGCTTGGTGTGGCCAAAAAATTTTCCAGGACAGCAAACCGCGCATCAAGCTGGGCCGGTTTGCCCATGTTTTGCTTTAGCCCTGGATGGCTGTAGAGCACGTTACGGATTTCTGCCTGTTCCTCGTTCCAACATGCGCTGACCTGATCAAAAATTTCTTCCCACTCCTTTTCAAGTGGTGCGCTCTCTGGGCCAGGCTCGGCTGGCTCCACGCGGGTAATCTGAGATAACATGGGGAGCGAGGCCAGGCGCACCAGGGCATCTGGACTCAGTTCTGTGCGCACCTTTGCGCCACTCAAGCCGGTTCGGGACGCAATATGAGTGCGCCAGAAATCCAGGCAGGTCTGGCGCACCAGATCGTGCACAGAGTGCGCCACCGTTGTTTCAAAAAGAGCCTGACACTCAAAGCAATTTTTATTGAGCATACGCTGGCAAAAACTATGGATGGTAAAAATCTGGGCCAGATCAAAAGAGCGCACAGCAGCCTGCACCAGGGCCTGGGCATCAGTATGGCGATAGATCTGCCACAGGGCAGCTTCTAAAGGTTCGTCCGGCGCCTGGTCCTGCTCCAGGGCCTGGGCCAGACCAGCCAGGCGGGAGCGGATACGTCCGCGCAATTCTTCTGTGGCCGCAGTGGTAAACGTGACCACCAGAATCTGGTCCACAGGTATGCGTTGCTCCACAAGAAGGCGCAGAAAAAGACCGCTTAAGGTATAGGTCTTGCCCGTGCCTGCACTGGCTTCAATAAGCGTTGTCCCTGTAAGAGGAGCTGTGCAAAGATCAAAAAGTGTACGTGTCATGCTGGCTCTGTAAAAATTAGGGAAACTGGATGCACCTGGAAAAAAGCTAGGCCGGAGTATGAGCCTTGAGCCAATCTTTAAGGGCCTCGTTCATGCGTGTTTGCCAGCCAGGTCCGCTGGCACGAAAAGCCGCTAACACATCCCGGTCAAAGCGGATTGCGACCTGTTCTTTAGTCCCACTTCCGGCTGGCCGTCCAACTCGGCGTTGGACAACAACCTCGCGCAACGTATCTGTTGCATCGGGTGAGTCTGCATCTAAGGCAGGCTCAAGGCCAGCATCCTGCTCAGCCCGCAGGCGTTCCCAATCTGTGCAGGATTCGCCCCTGGCACGGTATGAGCGCATTTCTTCAGCCGTCATCACCGTTGTCTTGGAGCCAGGCATAATACACCTCCTTTTCTGTTCGATTGGCCCGGCGGAAACTGATGATACGCACACCTTGTTCACCGGGCAGAAAAACCACAGTTAAAACTGTTAGCACCTCAAACACATAGGCAAAGGATTGGATTCGCGCTTCGCCATTACGTTCACTGGGCACATCCAGACGATACCTGTTTTCTAAAACCAGATCTGCATCAATAAAATCAAGGCCATGCTTTTCAAGATTACTCTGTCTCTTGGCATTATCCCAAAAATAGTATGTATGCATTGTATTATTGTAGATACGTTAATTCAGTGAGGCAAGGAAATTTCTTTGATACAAAAATTGCTCTTGGGAGAGAGGCAGTGCCTGTCATGCTGACTCTTGGGCGTTGTTGTTGAAAACAGGACCATAAACAGCTTCAGTCACGGCCTTAAAATCATCCCAGTCAGGTTCTTGATCCCGATACACCAGGGCCAGGTGCGCGTCCTCGCGTTCCGGAGATACCTTGTGCCCGCCCAGCCATGTGAGCAGGGCCTTGTCCAGGGCCTGGTCTGACGTGGAAGATGGGTAACGCTGCGTGGCGTATGCAAAGGACGTGCGTGGCAAAAGGGGCACGGCGCTGTGCTGTCCACGGGCGTACAGCCTGAGCAGGTCTGCAAGCAGGGCCTGCGGATTTTCAGGCTGAGGCGGCAGAAAAGCACCATCCAGCCCCACATGCACGGCCTGGGCCTGCATACCACTGGCACGGGCCATGAGCTGCCAGACCCACACGCGCAGCATGTCCGCACCTTTGCGTTTGGCAGCGCGGTAGGAAATCATCTGTTCTCCGTGCAGAGTCAGTCGTCCGCGCACCTGCCAGCCAGGAAGATCTACTGTTATATCATGCAGCACTGGCTCACCTGTGCACAGGTCACGCACTGTTCCTGCCAGGGAGCGAATTTCAGCACACAGGCCAAGGGCCACGTCCTGCCCTGCCGGGCCAGGAGGCAAAACCTGCCAGGAAGCAAGCAATGTTTCCAGCGGTGTTGTGGTGTGCTCTACTTCTGCTGCCAGCAGGCGCTGACGCAGTTCGTATCCATCAAGGCCAGACGGGGCTTCCAAAGGCTCTTCATCAATAAAATCCTGGTCATCAGACTCAGGGCGCAGATGGAGTGTGCGCAGCAGATACCTGGCCGGATGTCCAAGAAAGGCAATAAGATCGTCCATGTCCACATGACATATATCATCTGAACATGCGTCCGCTGGCCCGGACTCAGGCATAAAAACAGCATGGGCATGGTCCTGACGCACCAGGGCCTGGGCGCCTGCGCAATTATAAGCGCAATAGGAAAAAAGCCCGCTTCCGGCAGTAAAATAGTCTGGATGAAAAGCCTGCAAGCGGTGCTGTGTAACCACAACCTGGGAAGGACGCTGACCATCCAGGGTAAAGCGAGCGTCCAGATAATCGAGCAGTTCTGACACCAGCACCGAAGGCGGGGACAGGCTGTTATCTTTGGCAGACAATCCCGGATAGGTCAGAATCAAATGATCGCGAACAGAAATGAGGCTTTCCAGAAAAAGATAGCGATCATCCTCGCGCTGGCTGCGATCCCCGCTACGGGGCGCTGCTGTGAGCAGATTAAAACCCAGGTGCGCGTCCTGGCGCGGAAAAGCCGTGCTTGAAAGTCCGGCCAGACATATAACGCGAAAAGGAATGGCCCGCATGGGGCGCACACCGCAAAAGGTCAGGCCCGCAGATAAAAACCCGGTTTCTGAAGAAGCATCATCCAGGCCACTGCGCAGCACATGCACCAGGGCCGCACAGTCCAGCTCTGTGTCCAGGGCGCTGGCAGTCATGTCGTCCACAAGAGACATCACGCTGTGGCGGATAGCAAGCACGCCTTCTGCCAGTGGTCCGGTCTGGGGGAAAAAAGTGTCCATGATATGAAGCAGGCGCTCGTGCCATTTTTGAGCTGTGGCCGGAGTACGCAGCACTGTCCACAGGTGATGCAACTGCTCTATGCAGGCCATGACCCGGCCCAGCAGGTCCTGATCTGCGCTTGTCAGCGGCCCAAGCGGAGCAATGCCATGCACAGGCTCTGGGCCTGGCCCGGTCATATAGCCCAGAAACAGCCGCTTCAGCCCGCTCT
>JAAYGZ010000140.1 GCA_012727515.1 Desulfovibrionales bacterium | reverse complement strand
GCGTAAAAAAGGGCGTAAAGAGCTGCGCATCTGGTCAGCGGGCTGCTCAACCGGAGAAGAGCCATACACCCTGGCCATTATGCTGCACGAAGTGCTCAGGCATGAGATTGGTTCGTGGGATATTCGCATTACTGCCAATGATCTTTCTGAAGGCGTGCTCCATGCTGCCCGGCGGGGTATTTACATGGAATACGCCCTGCGCACCACGCCCCAGGAAATTATTCGTCGCTATTTTGATGACGATGGGCAGGGACGTTTTCGCGTTAAAAATGAAGTACGCAACCTGGTGCAATTTGGCCAAATCAATTTAAGTGACCGCTTTCAGGTCAAACGGGTGGAACGCTCGCAAATTGTGTTTTGCCGCAATGTGATCATTTATTTTGACGAAGACATGAAACGCCAGGTTATTGGCAGTTATTACGATAATTTACTTCCAGATGGTTATTTGTTTATTGGCCATTCAGAATCATTGCACAATTTGTCGCGGGCCTTTAAGCCTATCCATCATCCTGGAACCATTGTGTATAAAAAGGAGGCATGATGAGCGACCACGCAAACCGCAGAAAACATGACCGGGTGCCCAAAGCATACCGGCTGGAGCTGCAAGAGCTTGTTTTTCCGCTACATCAGCAAGCAAAAATAGCAGCAACCTGTGAAGATGTCAGCGCTGGTGGACTGGCCGTTGTAACGCGCAAAAAATTTGCAGTGGGCGATAAGCTGCAGGTACGTCTGTACATGGCGCGACTTAACAAATTTCATCCTGGTTTTTTCAAAGTTTTTGAAAGTGATGTGGATCAAAGCCTGCAGGCCGTGGCAGAAGTGGTTCGGGTGGATGAGCGAATTCCCCTGACCAGCTATCGTCTTGGCCTGCGTTTTACCGACGTGTATGATGACGACTGGCGTGCCTTGCATGGTTTGTTACAGGATGAGCTGCGACGCCAGCACGCGCGCGCTCAAGAGTCGTAAAATGGCTGCTGTTTTTGCTGTTGCCAATCAAAAAGGCGGGGTCGGTAAAACCACAACAGCCCTGAGCCTGGCTGCCAGCCTGGCTGCGCTGGGGCATAACGTACTGGTTATTGATGTTGATCCCCACGCCAGCGCCAGCATCCATCTGGCCTATTATCCAGAGGCAGTGACCGGCTCTGCGCTGGATATATTTCGGGAAGATCTGGATGACGCGCACCTGTGGCAGGCCATTATCAAACAACGCGCATCGCATGGCTTTGATTTTGTGCCCAGCCATACCCAGCTTTCAGACGTGGAACAGGATCTTGGGAACCGTTCGGGCAAGGGCATGATTCTGCGTCAGCGCCTGGCCCATATTGCACCTCAATATGACTATATTGTAATTGATTGTCCGCCACAGATGAGCGTGGTGCTGGTGAATTGCCTGGTTGCTGCAGATGTGGTGCTGGTGCCCATGCAGACAGATTTTTTAGCTCTGCACGGGCTGAAGTTGCTTTTTGCCACCCTGGGCACTCTGGAACGCGGCCTGGGGCGCCCGATTCGGGTCAAGGTATTGGCAACCATGTTTGATCGCCGGGCCAACGCATGTAACCGCGTCCTGGATTTGTTGCAAAGCAAGTTGGGGCCACGCATGTGTGCAACTGTCATTAACATAGATACTAAATTTCGGGAGGCCAGCGCCCGCGGGCTGGTCATTACTGATTTTGCGCCAACCTCTCGCGGAGCCTTGGAGTATCTCGAACTGGCCAGAGAACTGGTGCAGATGGAGGGAGCATGAGTACTGACGTGAAAACGCCGGAAGAATATTTTTTACAGCAAACCTTTGGAACTTCATCGGCAGTAGAAAGCTCACTGACTCAGGCTGAAGAGGCGTTTTTGAAAAAATACGCCGGGTTGAACCAGGCAGAAGACCTGGCTGTGCAGGAGCCAGCCGCTCTGCTCACGCCTGAGCCTCCTTTGCCCCGGCCAGTGCAGGAAGAAGCCCCGGTGTCCACGCCTGCTCTGTCCAGCAGCGCAGAGCGCACAAGAGCCGCAGAACAAAAGGCATCTTTGCAGGAACAACTGCGCAGCACAGAGGAAACACAGCTGGTTTCTTTTTTTCTCTGTGGCCAGGAATACGCGCTGCCCATTTATATGGTTCAGGAAGTCATTACTTTTGTGGAGCCAACAAAATTACCCACTGCGCCCAGGTTTATTGCTGGCATGATCAATCTGCGCGGACGTGTCACGCCGCTCATACGGGTTGATGAGCTGCTTGCTGTTTCGGCCCGTGCAGAAGACCAGGAGCGATTTATCGTGGTCTGTCGCCATGATGCCTTGCAGATCGGTCTTATTGTCCATGCCGTGGCCACCATGTATCGGGTGCGCACTGCAGAAGTAGAATGGAATATTGAGACCCGTTTGGGCGTGGGCAATCAACATTTGGCTGGTTTGTTAAAATTGGACGAAAAGCTGATTGGCATCATTGCAGTGGATCAGTTGGTGCGCACGGTTCTGGAGCGCTGACCATCTGTTTTACTGTTGCACGGAGATACATATGGCAAAGCATATTCTCATTGTGGATGATTCAAAAACAGTGCGCAACCTTGTCGCTTTTATTATGAAAAAAGAAGGCTTTAAGGTGACTATGGCCGAAGATGGGCTGGATGGCCTGGAAAAGCTCTATGCAAGCACAGGGATTGATCTCATCATTTCCGATATCAATATGCCGCGCATGGACGGCTATACGTTTATCAAAACAGTGCGCGAGCAAGACAACTATCGCGATGTGCCGATAGTGGTGCTCTCCACGGAAGGGCAGGAAAAAGATATTCAGGCCGGGCTTAATCTTGGCGCAAATATGTACATGGTCAAGCCTGCCCAGCCAGAAAAAATGCTTCGCAATGTAAAGATGCTGCTCGGATAGGACGCATACGCACTTTAACGCCAAGGACAGGGATATGAGTCAGGATTTCATGGATCCGGAAATTTTTGCAGACTTTGTCATTGAAGCCAGAGAGCATCTGGAAACCATTGAGCCAACCCTGCTGGATCTGGAAAAAGAACCAGACAATCTGGGTCTGCTGGATGAGATTTTCCGCCCCATGCATTCGCTTAAAGGCGCATCTGGATTTTTAGGCCTTAATCGCATGAACCGCCTGGCCCACAAGGGCGAAAGCGTTTTGGACGAGTTGCGCAAAGGCCAGATACGGGTCACGCCGGAAATCATGGACCTGATCTTAAAAACCACGGACATGCTCAAAGACATGGTTGAGTCGCTGGAAATACATGGCCATGAAGGAGAGCGCGACATTGAGACCCTGCTTGGTCACTTGGATGCCCTGCTCACGCAATCTGCTGCTCCAGCGCCTGGCGCAGCTCCGGCTCCCCCTGCTCAGGACAATGGAAGTTATCGCATCAGCATCAAAGACAGCTGTCCTTTGCCGCCCTATGCCCTGTCCATCATCAATGATGAGCATTTGTCAGATTTTATTGAAGAAGCACAGGAAATCATTGAGTCTCTTAACCAGGCATTGGTGCGTGTGGAAAAAGATCCCGATGATCTGGATCTTATCAATGACCTGTTTCGCTATTTTCATAACCTCAAGGGCAATTCCGGCATTATTGGCTACGCAGAGCTCAATGAACTGACCCATGAGGCAGAGACATTTTTAAATGGCGCACGCAAAGGCGAGTACCGCTTGTCACGCGGGTCTGTGGATTTGCTCTTGTCTGTGGTGGATGGGCTGGAAGAGCTGCTCAGGCGGATTGATGTGCAACGTGGCGAAGTCATGCCTGTGCCCACAACCCTGCTGACAGACGCCCTGCGCGATGCCCAGGCCTGTGGCGGTGGAGAAGACTGTTTTTTAGAACCAGAGCCAGTTGCTCCGGCCTTGCCTGTCCAGACCGTGGACCAGGAAGATGTACATATTTTTGAGCAGACAGTAACGCAGCAACTGGGCAACATGCGCATGGCCCTGGAACATCTGGGCGCAGACCCTGGCCAGCGAGACTATATTGATAGTTTGTATCGCTCCTTGTCCAGCCTGCAGAATTCTGCTGCGTACATGAACATTGAAGACCTGCGCGTATATGCAGAACGCACTGGCGGCCTGGTGGGACAGGCCAGGGACACGGGGCTTGATTTTTCACTTATGCTCGGCATGTTGGAGCAGGAAGTTGGTATTTTAGAAGAAATGGTCGCCAAAGCCCTGGCTGTGCTTCAGGCAGTTCCCGCTCCTCCGTCACCTCCTGCTCAAGCTGTGCACGCTGTGGTTGAGGCGCCTGCAACGCCAACAGGCCGTACTGCTGATGGGCAATGCCCACCTGTTGACCTGGGAGAAGGCGCTGATGATGCCGGTTCCGCAAGAAGCAGCACAGAGGAGGCGCAAAAAAATAAGGACAAAGGCAAAAAAAGCGCTTCCACCATTCGTGTTGAACACGCCAAACTTGACCACCTGATGAATCTGATCGGCGAGCTGATTATTAATCGCAACCGCTTTGCCATGCTCGCCAAGGCTCTGGAAACCGGGGAAGATGCCCATTCCATTGCCATGCACCTCACGGAAACCACCTATTCCATGAGCCGCATTTCTGATGACTTGCAAGACACCATCATGCATGTACGCATGATGCCTGTGCAGACTGTGTTTTCCAAGTTCCCTCGTTTGATCCGCGACTTGAGCCGCAAATCAGGAAAACAGGTTGAACTTATCACCGAAGGCGAGGAAACAGAGCTGGATAAAAGCGTTATTGAAGTCATTGGCGATCCTCTTGTGCATTTGCTGCGTAACTCTGTGGATCACGGCCTGGAAAAAGCAGAGGTGCGTGCTGCGGCAGGCAAGTCTGAAACAGGCCGGGTCTGGCTGCGGGCCTTTCATAAAGGCAATTCTGTGCTGATTGAAGTGGAAGATGATGGCAAGGGCATTGATCCGGAAGTCATGCGCCGCAAAGCTCTTGAAAAAGGTATTATTACTGAGGATGACGCCCGCAACATGGATGACCGGACAGCGCGGGAGCTGATCTTTGCGCCTGGGTTCTCCACAGCGGCCCAGGTCACAGATATTTCTGGTCGTGGCGTGGGCATGGATGTGGTGCGCAATAATATCAAGGAATTAAAAGGCAGTGTGCAGGTTCATTCTGAAATTGGCAAAGGCTCCAAATTTATCCTGACCCTGCCCCTGACCCTGGCCATTATTGATGCCTTGATGGTGGAAGTGGCTGGCAATATCTATGCTATTCCCCTTGACGCAGTATCTGAAACAACCAAAATTTCAGCCTCAAAGGTCACTGTTATCAATCGTCGCAAGGCAACCACATTGCGCGGCGATGTGTTAGGCCTGGTAGAACTGGGTGAGTTGCTGGATTTACCACCGAATCAGGATGAGCGGTCTTTGCTGCCCATTGTTATTTTAAATATCAATGATCGTCGTCTGGGGCTGGTTGTGGATCAGTTACTGCAACGCCAGGATGTGGTAATCAAGTCCATGGGAGAATATTTAGGAGATATTCATGGTATTTCCGGAGCAACCATCATGGGCGACGGCAGCGTGATACTCATCCTTGATCCCCATGAAATTTACCGCATTGCCAATACCAAAAACATGGCCTGAGGTCATTTTTTGAGGCAATACAAGACAGAGGCCACACTTCCTGGAATGTAACCTTACTACACGGAGAACAATCATGAAAATGCTGATAGTGTATCACTCCACCTACGGCCATGTGCGTACCCTGGCTGAAGCTGCGGCAGAAGCAGCGCGTGAAATTCCCGGAGTCGAAGTACTGCTGCGCCGGGTGCCGGAAACCCTGAGCAATGAAATTCTGGAAAAAATGGGCGCATTGGACGCTGCCCGCGCACAGGCAGAGATTCCTGTTGTGACAGTAGATGAACTTGGTGCCGCAGATGCCATTCTTTTTGGCACCCCAACTCGTTTTGGCAATATGAGCGGCCAGATGCGTCAGTTTCTGGATTCAACAGTCAGGCTGTGGACCCAGGGAACACTGATCGGCAAGCCTGGCGGGGTCTTTGTTTCCACAGCCACCCAGCATGGAGGCCAGGAGTCAACAATTCTCTCCTTCCATACCTATCTGCTGCACCAGGGCATGATCGTGGTTGGCCTGCCCTATTCGTTTCAGGGGCAGATGCGTCTGGATGAAGTCACAGGCGGATCGCCATATGGCGCGTCCACCATTGCTGGTGGAGATGGGTCACGCCAGCCATCAGAAAATGAACTTGAAGGAGCGCGTTTTCAGGTCAGACACCTGGCTAACCTGGCCTTAAAACTTGTCTGATCTGCGCTGTAAACCTGTCCTGCTGGCAGCTCCCTGGTCATTGCCGTCACGGAGCTGCCTTGTCAGAAATTTATGTTCATAACGCTCTTTTTCTGCGATGCAACTGGCACAGTTGTACATATTCATGGTGAAGGTCAGCCCTGGCCTGACGCCCAGGGCCAAGCTCTGAGTACAGTTCTTGGCCTGGACGAGCAGGACAGCTACCTGACCCGCGATCCTCCTCACACCTTGCCCTGTTCGCCCCCTGCCCTGGGCGGAAAACACATGCTTGCCCGCCTTGCACCTTTGCCCGACACACTGGCCCCGCGTGGGGGCTTTGTGGTGTGTCTGACCCCGGCCTTGTGTCCGGGCCTTGCGGAAACAGAACATCCCACCTCTGCTCAGACTTCTTCTGCATTACCCGCTTTGGTGGATTACACTGTTTTTAATGCAGTGTTTCATGATGCACGGGACGCAATCATTCTGATTGACAGCACACTTACCATACTCGTTGCCAATCGCAGAGCCCAAAAAGTCTATGCCCCTGATGCGGACCTGCCACTGACCAACAGAAATTTTCTGACCATTATCCATCCAGATGATCAGGAAAGTATCACCCATGCCATCAGCAAACTCAATGTCGGGGCCTCATGGCGTCGTCCTTTGTCCACAGTAAGTGGCGGCACAGTGGTGCCTGTCAAACTCAGGATGCGCTGTCTGAGCACTGAGGGCGCTCGTCTGTACCAGATTATGCTTCGTGATCTGCGCCAACACATGGCCCTGGAACAGGATCTGGAGAAAACACGACAGACCGTGGCAGGTATGAACATTGCCTTAAAGCAGGTTCTGCGCACAGTTGAGGAAGAAAAACAAGAACTCAAAGAAGAGCTTGTTCAGCAGGTGCGCGAAGAGGTTTTGCCCGCAGTGGACCGCTTGGTGCGCGAAGATTCTCCATTGGTGCGCGAGGCATTTCAATCGGCCCTGAAAGAAAAAATAGCCGATTTAAGTGACACGCAAACAGGCCAGGTATCTCTGCCCATGGTGCTGACGCCCAGAGAAATGGATATCTGCCGTTTGATTCAGCAAGGCTGGCAAGGCAAGGCCATTGCCGAAGAACTCTATATTGCATTTGAAACACTGCAAAGCCATCGCAAAAATATCCGCCAAAAATTGGGCCTCAAAGGAAGCTCCACCTCGTTATCTGCATTTTTACAGAATCACGCACCGCTCTGAAAATCGGGTAGAAGCACCTACCCGATATCTCCCCTTTTTCTCCCCTTTTCAGGTCAACATTTGTACGTACAATGCCCGATGCTCAAAAAAGAGTTCCACGGGTGAGTCATAGAGCTGTTTCTGCACAAAGCCTGTATTGACACCTCCTTAGCCCCTTGCCCCTTCAGATTTTTTCGTGATGAACATAAACCAAGGAGATTGGATGACAAAAATACAGGTCCGTAATGTATATAAAATTTTTGGCCCACATCCCAAAAAGGCCATGGACATGCTGGCCCAGGGAAAAAGCAAAGCAGAAATTATGGCCGCCATTCGTCATGGGGTGGGCGTGCACAATGCTTCTTTTGAAGTTCAGGAAGGAGAAACAGTTGTTATCATGGGTTTGTCCGGCAGTGGTAAATCAACGCTGGTTCGCTGCCTGAACCGGCTTATCACCCCCACCGCAGGTTCAGTGCTCATTGACGGCAAAGATGTCATGACCATGGGTGAGCGTGAACTGCGCCAGATTCGTCAGCGTAAAATGGCTATGGTTTTTCAGAATTTTGCTCTTTTTCCTCATCGGACAGTGCGTGAAAATACAGCCATGGGCCTTGAAATCCAGGGTATTCCCAAGGCAGAGCGCCTGAGCAGGGCCACAGAAGTTCTGGCCCTGGTAGGTCTTGAAACCTGGGCTGATGCGTATCCCCGTGAATTGTCCGGTGGGATGCAGCAGCGTGTTGGCCTGGCGCGCGCCCTGGCCTTGTCACCAGATATTCTGCTCATGGATGAGGCCTTCAGCGCCCTGGACCCGCTTATTCGTCGGGACATGCAGGATGAACTGATCAATATGCAAAACACCTTGCGCAAGACCATTGTCTTTATCTCCCATGATCTGGACGAGGCCCTGAAGCTGGGGGATCGCGTTATTTTAATGAAAGATGGGGCCATTGTACAAATCGGCACTCCAGAACAGATCCTGACCAGCCCGGCAACAGAATATGTGGCTCGCTTTGTCCAGGACGTTGATGTCACCAAGGTTTTTACCGCCGAGTCTGTTATGAAACACAGTGAGGCAGTGGCTTACCTGCCTGCTGACGGCCCACGCGCAGCTCTGCGCAAAATGCGTAAACACAATATCGCGTATTTATTTGTGGTGGATCATAACCAGCGCTTGGTTGGCATTGTCTCGGCCGATGCTGCCGCGTCCCTGGCTGCTCAGGGAAAAGACCAGCTTTCAGAAGGTATTTGCACAGATATCAAAACTGTTTTGCCCTCTACGCCGGCCCAGGAATTGTTCGAGATTATGTCTGATCTGCCCTATCCTTTGGCAGTTGCTGATGAAAATAATAAATTCAAAGGTGTTATTGTGCGAGGCACCCTGGTCGCTGTTCTGGCTGAGCGCGGAGGTGTAGCATGAACATACCTAAGTTACCCATAGGTACAGCAATTGAAACCGGTATTGATTTTTTGGCTGTTCATCTCGCTGTTATTACCAAGGCCAGTGCCAAGGTAGTAGAAGCTGTATTGCGGATTATGGAAAGTGGCTTGCTTGCCATTCCTGTTCCAGGCTTCATTGCCTTGGCTGTTTGTGGCATCTGGCTGCTGACACGTGATCGCAAAATGAGTGTGGCCAGCGCCATTGGTCTGGCTCTGATTTGGAACATGGGGCTTTGGCCAGCCACCATCAGCACCCTTGTATTGGTTGTGGTGGCCACAATCTGCGCCATCGCTCTTGGTGTGCCCCTGGGTATCGTGGTGGCCATCAGCGCCCGGCTGCACAAAATAGTCATGCCTGTGCTGGATATAATGCAAACCATGCCCGCCTTTGTGTATCTTATTCCGGCCATTCCTTTTTTTGGCCTGGGCAAAACAGCAGCGATTTTTTCCACAGTGATTTTTTCCATGCCCCCGGCTATTCGCTTTACCTGCCTGGGAATTCGCCAGGTTCCTGCTGAACTGGTTGAATGCTCTGTAGCCCTTGGCGCAACGCGCTGGCAGCGCCTGCTCAAGCTTGATTTACCATTGGCCGCGTCAACCATCATGGCAGGAGTAAACCAGACCGTGATGCTCGCCCTGTCCATGGTGGTGATTGCCTCCATGATAGGGGCCAAGGGCCTGGGTGGTGAAGTGTGGAAAGCCATTCAGCGTTTGCAGATGGGACATGGGTTTGAGGCAGGCATTGCCATTGTGATTATTGCCATGATTCTGGACCGGGTACTGCAGAAACTCGGTGCCCCAAAACAAAAAAAATAAGGAGAATCTGATGAAAAAAGTACTCTTCATGCTTGTGGTCATTATGCTTGTTGCCCAGCCTGTTTTGGCTGCACAAGGAAAAGTCCGTATTGCCTATGTGGAATGGGATTGCGCAACAGCCAGCACGTCTGTGGCCCAGGCTGCTTTAGAAAAAATGGGCTATGAGGTGGAAATCCTGCCGGTTGCTGCTGCTGCCATGTGGCAGGCCCTGGGCACAGGGGATGTGGACGCCATTCTCACGGCCTGGCTGCCAGTGACCCATGCTGATTACTATGCCAAGGTCCAGGACAAGGTGGAGCGGGTCTCTGTTGTTACCGGGGGTGCCAAACTGGGCTGGGCAGTGCCTAGCTATGTGACCATTAACTCCATTGAAGAACTTGATGCCCATGCTGAAAAATTTAACAATGTCATTGTGGGCATTGATCCTGGAGCTGGCCTGATGAAGTTGTCCGAACAGGCCATACAGGACTATGGTCTGAAACTGGAACTCATGGAAGGAAGCGGCGCAACCATGACTGCGGCCCTGGCTGATGCCATAAAAAATAATACCTGGGTTGTGGTCACGGGCTGGTCACCACACTGGATGTTTGGCAAATGGGACTTGAAATACCTGGATGACCCCAAGGGCGCGCTGGGTGGCGAGGAAATGATCGAGGCCATTGTCCGCAAGGGATTAAAGGCTGATCTGCCTGAAGTGCACTCCTTTTTCTCCAATTTTAAGTGGGACTCTCCCAACCAGTTGCAGATGGTCATGGCCTGGAATCAGGAAGGCGGTACGCCTGAAGAAAATGCCCAGCGTTTTCTGAAAGAATATCCGGATACTGTGCGCGGATGGATGAATAAGTAATTGACTGAATTGTCATGCTTGGCCTGGGCACCAGCGCCTGGGCCATCCATGACACACACAACACATCATTATTTCTGCATAACGCAGTGAATAGCCTGGCGCAGCTCTTTTATCTGCACTGGTTTGGAAAGGTAGCCGTCCATACCTGCCTGAAGAAATTTTTCCTTGTCACCGCTCATGGCATAGGCAGTCATGGCAATAATGGGCATCTGAGCGCGTTTTCCAAGAACAGATGAACTGCGAATAGCCTGGGTTGCGGCTATGCCGTCCATAACAGGCATCTGAATATCCATGATCACAATATCTATCGGGTGTTCATGGACCAGGTGCACCGCATCTTTGCCATTGGAAGCAGTCATAACTGCCAGGCCCAATTTTTTTAATAAAATAGTGCCGGTCAGTTGATTAACCTCATCATCTTCCACAAATAACACCAATTTTGCTCCTGGCTCTGGGGCTGCGTCTTTGTCATGAGCAGGACGGGTTGATTCTGGAGAGCATAGGGTCGCATGTTCTGGCAGATGCAGAGGCAGGGCAACTGCAATGCACGTTCCTGCGTCTGCTTCGCTGCAGGTGGCCAGTGTTCCGCCCATCAGCAGAACCAGACGGCGCACAATAGCCAGGCCAAGGCCTGCGCCCTGATAATCGCGCACATACGAGCCATCACCCTGCACAAATGGATGAAAAATATCGTCCAGCCGATCATCAGGAATGCCAACGCCCGTGTCCGAAGCCATGATCAGCATCTGGCACGGGTGTGTTCTGGTGCCAGACATAAGACTGAGAGACAGCTCCACCTGCCCCTGGAACGTAAACTTAATGGCGTTGCCCACCAGATTAAAGATGATCTGCTGGATACGGGTTTCATCACCAATGAGTGTAGCTGGCAGGTCCGGGCTCATGATAACAGACAGGATTGTTTCTTTTTCCTGCGCTGCCACCGAAAACAGCTCCAGCACACTGTCCCGCAGATTGTGCACCGCAAATTCCATCTCACGCACCACCATGCGCCCGGATTCAATGCGCGACAGATCAAGAAGGTCTGATAACAGCGCAGTCAAACGAGCTGAAGATTTCATGGCCAGGCTTACAAATTCTTCCTGCTCTGATGTCAGT
>JAAYGZ010000139.1 GCA_012727515.1 Desulfovibrionales bacterium | reverse complement strand
CTGATTACAAGTCAGCTGCTCTACCAGTTGAGCTACGCCAGCTCGTGAGGAAAAGGCCATTACGGTCAATTTTATCTGTTGGCAAGCTTTTTTTCAGTTTTTCAAAAAAAGACTGCGCTGAGCAAATGTTCTACGCTAAGCCCAAGCAGGCACACTGCCAGCCACTAGGCGTTCAGCCCATTCACCAGGCAAGAAGACAGGTTCAGCAGATCGGTCTATATCTAAATAATACACCGCATTATCGAACAGAAATTGAACAAATTTATTGTTAAATTCATGGCCAGAGCACGAAACAGAGAAGTGCCCCTGAAGTCGATAGGGCGCAACTCCGATATCACCCAAAAAATCTAAAATCTTGTGACGAACCATCTCGTCAGCATAACGCAAGCCTTCTGGATTCAAAATATCTTTTTCAGAAAAAACAACTGCATTTTCAAGGGACCCGCCCAGGGCCAGTCCATTTTTATGCAGGAAAGCAATATCTTTTACAAATCCAAAAGTCCGCGCAGAAGCTATCTGCGTTTTAAAGCTGTGAGGAGTGCTGTCAAATGTAAAAACTTGTGTGCCAATTTTGGGATGCGCAAAATCAATACAATACTCAATTCGCAGTCCACTATATGGCCGAGCTGTTATTTTTTTACCATCTTGTTCAAAACAAACAGGACGACGTATCCGCGCAATTCGGCGTTTTCGATCAAGATAAAGTCTGCCAGCACCTTCTAGGCACGCGACAAATGACGACGCGCTACCGTCCATAATAGGAACTTCTTCTCCTTGGACTTCAACCAGGGCATTGTCTATTTCAAGACCAACCAAGGCTGCCATGATATGCTCAACAGTGGAAACACGTGTCACACCGTCGCCAAGAGTCGTCGCAAGCCCAGTAGCGACCACCTTACGTGGAGAAGGGGTAAGATAGCGCAGCCCATCCTTTCCACGCACGGCAAATATAAGACCGCTATCAGCAGGTGCGGGATGAATACGCATACTCACCTGCTTGCCACTGTGCAGGCCAACACCAGTAAAATCGGCAGAAGAACGTAATGTTGTTTGTTTCATAGCACAAAAGACAAACAAGATTCATGCCACGAATAGACCATACTCAACATACTGATAAGTAACGAAAAATCAAGCGAGGTGGCAAAATCGCTCGTCAAAGTGGACAATTGACCACATCCAAATTTGCTAAAAAACAACAACGACAATCCGATCATGCCCCGCCAGATCCTTGTGGACTTCACATTTTTTACCAAGCGGTGCCCACAACCTGGACATCAGCATCCCCTGTCGATAGTCAATTTCAGCAATAAGTATGGCCCCTGGCTTCATCAAGCCCTGTACTGCGGCCGCGAGATCGCGATACAAAACAAGTCCGTCAGTTCCCCCAAAAAGTGCTCCATGCGGTTCAAACCGAAGAACTTCATGATCCATCGCCTTGGCATCAACAGCTGGAATATACGGCAAGTTTGCCAGCACAATGTCACACTGGCGTATATCTATGCCCGCAGCCAGCGAAGAGTGTAGAAAAGAAATACGAGACTCCACCTTATGGGCCAGTGCATTCGTCCGGGCCACGCGCAAGGCAGCAAAAGAAATATCTGTTGCCAGAACATGTGCCCCAGGAAATGAAAGCGCTGCTGTCACTGCAAGAATTCCACTTCCAGTGCCAATATCCGCGCAAAGCAGTTGCTGTTCAGCAGGCACAAGCGCTTGCAGCAGGTCAATCATCCCTTCTGTTTCCGGGCGTGGAATCAGAACATCAGGCGTAACGACAAAAGACCGGCCATAAAATTCTTTTTTGCCAATCAGGTACGCAACCGGCTCACCTGCACAGCGCCGGGCAGCAAGAGCTTCAAATTGTACAATGATGTCTTCAGGAACTGGCACAAATCGCTCCAAAAGCATGATCAAGCGATCAATGCTTAGGAGATGTGCCAATAAGATTTGGGATGAAAGGCGGGGAGAATCAATATGAGCGGCGATCATGCGCCGCTCCCAAAGCTGAAGTAGTTCGTGCCGAGTAAGCATGCCCGGAGGTACCAAGCGATGACGGCTCTACGCTATGCCGTTTCTTTCATGGTCTCAGCCTGATAGTGCCTGATCAAGCCGTCAATAATTTCTTCAATCCGACCATCCATGGCCTGGTCAAGATTATACAAGGTCAGATTAATACGGTGATCCGTTACCCTGCCCTGCGGATAGTTGTATGTTCGTATTCGCTCAGAACGATCACCTGATCCAACCTGAGCTTTACGATTTTCATCATAGACTTTTTTGGTCTCGTCCTGGGCAGCTTGCAGCAAACGCGAGCGCAATACTTTGAGTGCCTTTGCTTTATTTTTGTGCTGTGACTTCTCATCCTG
>JAAYGZ010000138.1 GCA_012727515.1 Desulfovibrionales bacterium | reverse complement strand
GTGCTGGAGTGTACAATTTTCCCCGCGTCATTTTCCATGTGAATGCGCGTAATGCCAATGCGTTTTTCTCCCTTGTCTGTCTGAATGAAAATATGGCCATGTTCGGCCACAGGCAGATCAAGCTGGGAAATCTGATACCCGGCAGGCAGGTCTGGATAAAAATAATTCTTGCGCGCAAAAACAGAGCGCATGTTAATCTGGCAGTCCACAGCCATGGCCATTTTAATGGCATATTCCACGGCCCGGGCATTTAAAACAGGCAGGGTTCCAGGCATACCTATACAAATGGGGCAGGTATTTTCATTGGGGGATGTTCCGAACCGGGTTGAACACGAACAAAAAATCTTACTCTGGGTTTTGAGCTGGGCATGAACTTCAAGCCCGATGACAATTTCATAGTCCCGCATGGGCGCTCCTCGTCACGTGTGCGATCCAACACCACCACCGTTGTACAGCTCCGGATTCAGGGTTGGATCGTTATACATTTTACATTGATAATACACTTTCGGGCGTTTTATGCCCGCAGCGTACTCATCCACCAATTCCCCAATGGCCTGCGCCAGATCCTGGTGCTGTTCTTCCAGAATCCGCACTTTTTCCGCACACCTGGCCACATGATCTGCATCAACATCGCGGCGCTGCGTCTGCTCGTGCATGTGAAAAATTTTAAGACTTAAAATAGACAACCTGTCCAGGGCCGCGCCCAGGGTTTCCGTATTATAGCGGGCCTGCTGCGCACGTGCGACCTGTTGAGCCGGAAACACGGAAATACTTTGCACCAGCAATGCATCAACCTCTTCCATCAGGTCATTGCGCTGCTGATTTAAGGCATCAATATCGCGCTTGCAGCGGGTAATAACCGCATCTGTCACATCATGACGCCGCACGCGGTCTTCCACATGCCAGAGCAGAAAATTCTGACGGTGCTGAAGCAGGATAGCTGTAAGCACTTCTGCCCCTGGCCCATGAAACGTCGGCCTGTCCGGCGCGTCAGGCTCATGCCAGCGTGCTACCCACTGGCGCTGCATGGTCCCGGCCTCGGCCAGCACCTCGCGCAGTTTGTCTGAAGTCAGCGTCATAGATTCACCTCTGTTTTTTCAGCAACACATAGGCCCTGGCCTGGGCCTTGGCGTGCCCGGCACGATAGGTGGCATCAGGCCCGACACCACAAAACAAGTCCAGCCGTGTGCCTGTAATGGCTCCGCCCCGGTCCTGGGCCAGACCTAAAAACCTGGCTGGCTGATCCGGGCCTGCTGGTTCTGGCAGCAGCACATCCACTGCCAGGGCAGTGCCCAGGGGCAGAAAAGCCGGGTCTGTAGCCACGCTGACCATGGGCGTCAATGCATGGCCCATGGAGCCAAGAGGACCGCTTTCTGCCAGACGAAAAAAAACATAGCTGGGATTTGTGTCCAGCAATTCCCGCACTGACTCAGGATGGTTGAACAAATACGCGCGCAGATTCTGCATGGATACTGCTGCGCGAGGCAGCAGCCCGCGCTCCACCATGACCTGACCCGGGGAAACATATGCGTGTCCGTTTTTTGCAGCATATAAAATATGCCGCACAGACCCGTCCGGCAAAAGCAGACGCCCTGAGCCCTGGATCTGAAGAAAAAACACATCCACCCAGTCCCTGGCCCAGGCAATGGGTGTGCACACGCCATCCAAAGCGCCATGTCCGTCAATTTCAGCGCGGGAAAAAAACGGTGCAATCCCGTCTGTAGTCTGGCGATACACAAGAGTCTGGCCTTTCCAGCGCGGATGGAATGCGCCCAGATCAACAGTTTTCAAGGTTGGCGGCACTCCGTACACCGGGACAGGAAAAGCAGGATCAGGCGTAAGAGAGGCCTCAATTTCCGGCTCATAATAACCGGTCAGCAAGGGCGTGGGGCCTACCTGGAACCAGGAAAACTCAGTGCCCAAAAGCTCTGGCTCCACAGCCAGACGCGGCAGCAAAGCACGCAGATGTTCAAGAGTTGCCGCAAGCCAGGACCAGGAAAAATCCGTGTCCCCGGCCCGCATTGCCACAACCTCACCTTTCTGGGCCTGGGCATAGCGGATACTTCGCCCCAAAGCCGCACGCACTGCCTCTTCATTGCTGACCATGCTCTGGGCAACCTGGCGCACCAGTGCAGCATCAGCACGAACAGGCGTGAGCACTGGCCGCTCTGGTTGAGTGTGCCTGGCAGCGCACCCACACAGCATACTGAGCAGTAGAACCAGCCAGATCTTTCTCACAAAGCCTGCCCCTTGTCTGTAATGCGGGCATCAAAATACTTGCCCACCCCATATTCCATACGCCGGAAAAAACGCTTGGGATCAGGCCCGATGATCTGCAATTCTGGATGGAAATTCTGCACATCCAGGGCAATATGCATTTCTTTGGTACAGCCTGTGGAAAAGGTCGAATCCTTGCCATGCCACTGGGCCGGCACGGCCTCGCCCATGAGTTCAAAGCTGGTTTCAATGTCATTGACTGTCTGAAAGCGCCATACATTGATAAATCCGCTGCGCTGCACCCGCTCCCACATATACATCAGATCATCGCCATCCATGCCAGGTACAAAATGCTCTGCCGGATTGATGATAAAGATATTGGTATGCCTGCTGCGCAACTGGGCCACAAAAGTATTGACTACCTTCAGCGCGACCTGGGTCTGGCCTGGAATACTGCCTATAATGGCACTGTAAAACATGACCTGCTTGCCCTGGCTGCGGGCCTGGCGCATACGCGCTATAATTGCATCGGCCTGGGCCACAATCTGTACTTCCGTAATTTTGGTGATGCGCGGAGATTTTTCCTTAAAAGCCACCTGCTCACAGCCCGCATCATCGCGGTACAGACATAAGATATCCCGGGTAAATACATGCGAATTCATAATAAAACGCCGGTAATTGGGATAGCCCTTGGCAATAATCAGATCAGCCTCTTTCCAGGCCCGGGCAAAGGTCACGCTGGTGCGCCATAAATTCATGCGCTCTCTGGTGCCGTCAGAAATAACCAACAGAGAATTTTCTCGCTGCGCCCGCAGGAGTTCGTTTTTGGACATCCTGCTGTTTTCTATAAACATGGCGTCTTCAAGGGCTTCTTTAAGGGCTGAGTCGTGCTCCACATCCCAGAACTGCGGGTGATTGAGGAAAAATCCTTCCTTAAACGCAATAATGACCTTGTGCCCCAAGCGGATAAGCACACGGATAAAGCGCAGATCAAAAATAATTTCCCCACTTTCATCGGGCAGCAACAGAATTTTAAGCTGCTTTTGCCCGCTTTCAGGCCCCATAATCCGCGTTAATACAGTGTTAAACTCTGGCCAGGGCGCACAAACCAGATCATGCACGTCTGTTGTGTCCGCAACCTTGGTCGGGGTGTTCCAAATGTCTGAATGCAGGCCCAACCGGCACAGACGCGACAACTCCATAAGATCAAGTTCCCAGCGCAGGGAATTGATAGACGTACAGCCCAGCGTGGAATCAGGGCAGGAATACAGGTAACTGCTCAAGGCCGGGCTTTGGATAAAATCCAGGGCACGCTTGTTGGCCAGGCGTTTTTCCATGCGCTGCGGATCATGGACTCCGCTCATGGCCATAAAAATAGTTAAAAGCTGCTTCAGAAAACGCGATGGAATGAGAAAAGGCGTGTGCAGCGTACTGTTCATTTTATGGCGTGACAGGGCAAAAATTTTACGCCGGGTATAGCGATCCTGAATATTGATGCGCACCAGATGCACCAGAGTCCGCCATTTGCTCCGATACTCCTTTTGCAAGACCGAAGACATGCGCGCATGCAGAAGATTTTCAAACATTTCGTCAGAGCACGGCACAAAAACCTGATTATCATCCACGTCAACCATGAAACGTAATTGTTCAAGCTGCGCGTTTTCACCCGGACGCACATTCGGCTCAATGTTGTTCTCGGTCATAAAATGCAGGAGCCAGGCGTCAAGACGCGGATCATGTCCGTAGCGCAGCTCGCGCATGGAGGTGAACTGAGGCAGTTTGGTCATTAACTCTCCCGAATAAAACCCTTGGATTTTAACTTATGTGCATAATGAGAATGAACAGGCCGTACCAGGTGCAAACGCTTGGGCGCCTTGGATACCAGAACAGTATCGCCAGGAGACAGACTCACACCGGTCTGGCCATCCTGCGTGAGATAGACTTCAGACACAGCGTCCTGGATATGGATGCGCAACTCGTTTTCAAAGGGCAGGACCATAGGACGAAAAGCATGTAAAAAAGGACAGATAGGCGTAAGAGCAAAGACATCTAGCTCAGGATAAATAAGCGGGCCACCAGCTGAGATGGAATATCCCGACGATCCTGTGGGCGTGGCCACAATAATGCCGTCTGCACGCACAGATCCCAGATGATCCCGGCCATACCACATATCCAGGCGAATCATCCGCGCCAGGCTTCCGCAACTGATAACCAGGTCATTGATGGCGCAGCCCCGGTAATACTCCTGTCCCTGCCTGAGCACACTGCAACTGATGACCAGACGCGAAGACATGGCATATTCACCACCCAGAATCGCGGTCAGGGATTCCCGCCAATCCACAGGAGAAAGTTCTGTTAAAAAACCTACTTTGCCCAGATTTAAGCCCAGAATGGGAATTTCCAGCTCATGTACAGCCCTGGCCATGCCCAGCAAGGTGCCATCTCCGCCAAGAGTCAGAATAAGATCCACTCCATCCCAGGCGCATGTGCATTGCAGATCGCCCTTATTGGCTGCGAGCAAACAAACGTCACGTCCCTCGGCTTCCAGCCAGGTCTGAATATGCGTGGACATATCCTGGGCTGCCTGATTGGCAGGTGAATAGGCTACGACTATTTTTGCGATGCGTGTGCTCATAAATGTTGTGTACGGTAATACACGCCGGGATTCAAGAAGCGTATCCCCAACCACGCTGAAAAACATGACTTCTCTTTACATGACGCGGCACAAACCAGGGTCTGTGCACAAAAAAATAAAATACATTATATTATCGTCCTGATTTTTATTGCAGTTTTTTTATTAAAAAAACTAAAGTTTATTACTCATGGTCCGATAAGGAGAAGTAAGAGGAGTATCCCGTGACTATCAATCCCTTTCTCGCCAAAGCTGTGCTGCAAACCTATTTACAGCAGCAAGACACCGGCAGACGCATTGCCAGGTTCCAGCGCTATATGGACCGCGCCGGGCAAGGGGACTTTGTATCTATTTCCAAGGAAGCCAAGCGCCGTCAGATGGTTGAAAAAGTAACCCAGGAAATTGTGGACAATTTAATTGGCTCTGGCAGTACCAACCCGGTGGTTGAGGAAATCAAAAACCAATTAGCTCAAGAATTTGGCGATGATATGGTTTTTCGCTATCCATCCACAGGAGAAGGATTGCAGATTCTCAAAAAAACCGATGAAGGCGTGATAGAATTGACCAATGGTGAAAAAAACACGCTTATGCAGCGTTTGTGGGACGTGGCGCTGCGCAAGGTCGATGAAACCATGTTGTAAGGCCCGGCACCTGCCCATAGGCCTTGACCACACCCCTGACCACCAGGCACAGCCCACACAGCCGGACAAATCCGGCAGGAGCATAGTATGAGCATACGCAGTATTCAACCCAACCTCACAGGATATGAGGCCCAGCGCCTGGAACAGGCTAACGCGCAGCGTCAGGACGCGTCCAAAGCAAAGGGCCATTCAGATTCTGCAGATCGTATTTCCATATCTGATCAGGGGCGCATCCAGGCCAACACCCTGAAAGTAGCCCAGGACAGCGATGGTGTGCGCACAGAAAAAATAGCTGACATCAAGGCACGCATTGCCGCAGGCACGTATCAGCCCGACAGCCGCGACATTGCCTTGAAAATGGTTCGCCAGGAGCTTGATGTCTGGGGTTAATTTCCACGCCCAGATACAGGTCGTCTGACCATATTGCTGGTCAGACGGCCTACCCATTGGCTATTTGCGGCTCTGGTTCTCCTAAATCACGCAACAATACTTGCCCGTGAAGCGTCAGGTCCACTTGTGGGGCCTGCAATCCCAGCCGCTCCTGCACATTCACACAAATAGGCCCGGTCAGGTTTAAGGTTGTGCCTTCAGGATCTCCTTTGGGCACAGTAACAGAAACCAGAATAACCAGGTCGCGCACAGATCGGGCTTTGAGCAGGCGTTCTTCTTGTGATGTCAGGCGTATTTCATAGGCTGGCAAAAACGAAAACGGATCTGCCAGCAACATGCCCAGGCCAGAATTCTCCAGACTTTGCAAAAAGTGAAATGGAGAGCCGGGCTTAAATTCCACCAACGCAAAATTCCGCAGCGCCTCAAACCCAATGATTCCCCGTGGAAAACGGATGATCGTATTGGGCGCGATTGTCAGCGGGCCGATACGCGAATTTATTGTCTGTCTTTTTTTGTCCATAATGCTGCAACCGCCAGTACATCGTTGTTATCAAGTTCCAGGGCCAGGGTGTTCTGGGTCTGCACCTTTTCGTACACTTCCTCACGAAACACAGGCATAAACTCCGGCACTTCCAGGCCCAGTTTGATCTGTTGCCCCCGGATGCTCAAGACTGTGATTTTAATTTCATCACCCACATGAACACTTTGCCCCGGACGCCGGGAGAGTATCAACATATCGCACCTTACAAATAGTTAAGAAGGCTCATCCTCATAATCATGGAGGACGACTTTAACACTGCCTCATAGGATAACTGCTGATTTGCCAGGTCGGTCATCAACTGTACCAAATCAACATCCTCTGTAGCGCTCATACGTGCCTTTTGATTGAGCTTTAAGCCCGCAAGCACCGTATCAGCCACATCAAGACGATTTTCGCGTGCGCCCACCGAGGCCAGCTGAGTCACAAAATGCTCGTGCACACTTTTCAGATTTTCCAGCGCTTCAGCACAGCCCTGCTGGTCGTTATTTTCCAGCGCAGCCACCAGCTTACCCACGGTCACAAACATATTTTTTGAGGGATCAGTATCAGCAAAGACCGGTTCTGTGCCGTGGTCGTAATGCCCGCCAAAAACCATGCTGCCGATATTATTCAGTCGCAGATACTCGCCTGTTGTTATTTCCACATCATGGCCAGCAGTCTGGGGATGAATAACAAATTGAGCGCCATCCAGAGCCGTGCTTCCTCCTCGTTCTGAAAGCACCAGCTTGCCTCCTGGCACCAACAGCTCTGCTGGGTCAGCAGTGTTGGCTGCTGTATGCCCGGTGGACCAGGTTACTCCGCCATCAATGCTGTAGGAATAGGACAGGGCAGTGCCATCCCCAATGTCCACAGCCCCGGTGTTATCAATGCGCACGGCAATGTCGCTGGAAAAATAGCCCTTGCCCACGGCATTCACATCTGAGCCAAAATTCTTCACCCCTGTGTCCCCGGCTGACACCGTAAATGTACCTCCTGCTGGGGCTGAGCCAGAGAGCTGAATAGCACCATAGGGAGTTTCAATAAGAGGTGTGTCTGTCAGATTGGGGACAGTTACTGTGGTAGTTTTTGAGACTCCGGCCACAGTGGTGGTCACAGTGGCGGGAAATGAAGTGCCATCACCGAAAGTAACTGGAGGAAAAGTTACTGTCACATCCTGCTCAAAGCCTCCCAGGGGCAAGGCTGTAAATGTGGGAGTAGCCACGCCATAGGTCACGGCAGACTGCATTTCATGGTCGCCCTGATAGATGGCGGTTGGGGCCACTGTGAGCCAAGAGCCTTCTGATGTTTTGGTGTTGTCTGTTGGCGACAGGGCAAACTCTTTGCCTGAAGGCAAAGTAATGCTCACCCCGCCGAGATCAAGCTCACGAGACACAGCTGTATCAAGAGTTTTTGTGGTCCAGGAAACACCGCCATTATCAGAATAGCGGTAGGTGATTGTATCTGTTCCCACGGTGGCTGTTGTCCCTGCCTCTCCGACAAACTGCACCAGGATGCTTCGTTCAGCCATGCCAGTGGCCACGCCTAAATGATTCCCGTCCTGGTCATAGACCATCAGTCCGGCTTCAAAGGCGTTTCCATTGACCTTATGCCCGGCAAAAATAGAACTGCCTTCAAATTCCGTGTTAGCCAGATTAAGTAATTGCTGAAAGAGTTGCCTGGCTTCATAAGAAGCAGCTTCACGGTCTTTTTGCGTCATGGTTCCGGTTGAACCCTGCTCAGCCAATCCCTTCAAACTGGTGATTATGGTACTGGTCTGCATCATGGTTTCATCTGCCAGGCCCAGCCATCCTTTGGCCATGTCTATATTTTTTCTGTATTGATCAATGGCAGCAATGGAGTTGCGGTAGTTCAGGACACGTGTCGTACCAACAGCATCATCAGAAGGTTTGTTAATACGCTTCTGGCTGGAGGCCTGCATATTCAAATCCATCAACTTGGACTGTGTTTGCTGTACATTATACAAAAAATTACTGTATTGATTACGAAGAGTAACGCGCATAACACACTCCTTATGATTTCAGACCCAACAGAACTTGCAGCATAGAGTCTGCTGTGCTGATGAGTTTGGCCGCAGCAGTGTAGGAATGTTGAAACCTGATTAAATTCGTCATTTCTTCATCCAGATTAACACCACTGACGGCATCCTGTCTGGCTCGCAAATCTGAAGCCAGGGCAGACTGATAATCATAATTAAATTTGGCACTGGCTGTTTCAGCACCAACCCTGCCGACCAGCGCAGAATAATATTCTCCCAGGGTCTGTGTGCTTTTCCCACTGGTGATAGTGGTCACTTCCACATTTTTCATCTGCAAGGCAGCAATGGCCGCCGCAGTGGTGTTATCTCCCCGGTTCATTTCCCCGGCTCCATTCACATGCCCGGCATTGATCATGGAAGTGTTGGTGTACACAGTGGTGTTAACAGCCAGGGTTCGGGCGTCAGTGCCTTCAAAAAATGTATTGATGCCCAGAGCTGCCAAAAGCCCGCACGTATCTGACCCAAAGGCAAAATCATAGCCAGCATCAGCCTGGATTTGCAGGCGTCCATCCACAATACTGGCACTGATGCCATCCATGGCCTCAAATGCAGCTCGCACATCAGTCAGGCTGTGGGCATCAGGGTCAAAATTTGATCCACCAAAATCCAAAACTTCACTGCTTACCAATGCCCCTGTACTTTTGTCATAAACATGCACAGTCACATTGCCTGTTGTCAGCTTATCTCCAAAAAACAATCCAGACTCTGGTGCGCCCAGGGCTGCATTCTGGTTGGTCACCCCGTAGGTGCCAATAGTATTTTCAAAACGCTGCAATCCCGCGCCCTGCGAATGAATGCGGTTGACTTCCCAGGCCAGGCTGGAGGCAAAGGCATCGAGCTTTTCTCCAAACCCACCCACGCTGTCATCCCGAAACTGAAACAATCCAGTCAGACTTCCGCCAATCAATCGGCGCTCATTATCCTGGCCATTGGGCATGATCTGCGGAGTGATGTTCATCTTGGATGAAGAATTCTCATACCAGAACAACGAACTCTTTGGCAAAACCTGAAACATATCTCCAGATGCCAAAACATTGCCTGGGGCAGAAGGATCGGAGAAATGTATGCTCGTTTCGCCGCCAGGCAGGGTTATCCGGGAATCATAACCTGAAGTCGTAAAGAGCAGATCATTTCCACTGTCATCCTTGAGCCAGGTTGCTCCACCATCAACAGATACCTTGTATTGGGCTGTACCAATCGCCCCACCTGTTACTATTTTTATCGTATATTCATGATCTGCGCTGCCCTCAAATTTCAGTTCCCCGTCATAGGACCCGGCCAGATCTGTAATAACTTGCGGACCTTCAAAAGCCAGCCGAAAATATTCTTTGCCGTCAACGAGCGTATGCCCGGCCTTGGTCATAATAGTGACATTGCCCAGCCCATTGTCCACGTAGGTAATATCTATTTTTTCCGCCAATTCACGCACCAGGGAGGCACGCTGGTCACGCAGGCCATTGGCATTGTTTTTTCCTGTTTCCTCATAGGCGGTAATTTGCTGATTAACCTGGGCAATACCCTGGATAATTTTATTTATTTCACTTACTTCCTGCCTGATGGTTCCATCTATCTGATTCTGCAACTGATCCAGATCCGCCTTGGCTGTTTCAAGGGCTCGCTCCAGATTAGAGGCATGGCCCAGAAGCGCAGTGCGGATGCTTGAGTTTTGCGGGTCCACAGAAAGCTGTTGCCAATCATTCCAGAATTGTCTCAGAGCCTCGCTGACGCCTTCGGAATTAGCCTCATTAAAAATGCCTTCCACACCCTGCAAATTTTGGTACAGTTGCGCCCAGCGTTCCTGCTCAGACATCTTGGTATTATATTGTTTTTCAACAAATTCATCAAAATGACGCAGCACCTCAACCGCATTGACTCCTGTCCCCAACTGCCCAGGAGCATAATTGAGATACAACCCGTCTTCGAGGCGCACAGACTGCCGACTATACCCCGGCGTATTGGCATTGGAGATATTATTGCCCACCACCTCGATGGCGGCCTGGCTGGCAAAAAGTGATTTTTTGCCAATATCAAGCAGACCACTCAAGCCTGGCATCAGAGCCTCCCGTGCACCAGGGATGCAGTGGCCGGACGATTGTACCACGTCCCCTTGGCAGTATAGGTATTGCGCTCACGCGGGGTGACCTGCTGTTGAAACTGACTGAGCAGACTTCCGCTTTGTTTCCACAAGGCCATGGCCAATTCGGCATTGACAGAGGTTTGCCGGGCACTGCTTTGCTCATGCTCAACAAGCTTTGTCAAAAGAACGTCAAAGCCCTCGCGCTGTTCTGGAGCCAGAGTATCCAGATACTCTCCAAGACGTGCCAAGCCCTGCTTGTCCAACTGACGCAACAAAAACTCACGCTCACGGACCAACTGCCGGATCAACTCCTGAATAGTCATTTCCAGACCCGTGACCTGATCAGGCTTTCCGCCCCGCAACAGGGAATATTCCTCCTGCAATAACATATTCAAAAGCTGCGACCCTCTGGTCTGACGAGTAAGACTGGCAAGCAAGATCTGGCGCATAGTTCATTCTCCGTAAACATGGTGCACCCGGCAAAACATGCCGGATAGGCTTCTCCACCTTGTTCTATGCAAATTTATGGCCATAATATCCATGTTCGCCTCACAAGCAGCCCTGACCCGCAATGACCCAGCACCAGACGTATTTTTGCAGTAACCATGCAAAACGCCCGCACATATCCTGCACGGGCGTATATTTTATTTGACATCAATTCCCGGACTTCCTAACAGCGTCTCCACCTTATGGGGATGTAGCTCAGCTGGGAGAGCGCCGCGTTCGCAATGCGGAGGCCAGGGGTTCGATCCCCCTCATCTCCACCAAAAAATTATCTCAACCGCCTGAAACATGGCGGTTTTTTATTGCAGAATTTTCCAGCATACCGTCTGGGGTATCATTTCAGAAATGATTGAACCACAAAAAAGCTGCTTTTTTGCCTCCCCAGAACAGTGATATTTTTATGACAGGCTCCATTTCAGCGAAATTTGATTCTTTCTCATAAATCTAGCTAACGATTCTTGCATATATTTCCTTGTTTTTTATATAAATAACATAGTCATTACAAATAATGCCAATATATTCTTGTCCTTCCATGAGCAGGTGTGATCCAAACTGCTCATTAATTTTTGTTCCATACTCCAATATTTTTCCGTCAGGGGAAAATTCAGAAACCATATATAATCATCATATGGGCCGAACTTTTCATTCCCAACCATGATATGCCACTTCCCATCAATCTTGGCCACATAGGCCAGTGTTTTTCCATCAGGCGAGAACTCAAGACTAAACACTTCATCATACGGCCCGGTCTTTTCATTGTCTGCTATACTATAC
>JAAYGZ010000137.1 GCA_012727515.1 Desulfovibrionales bacterium | reverse complement strand
TCTATGCGCACTGTGTAGCCAGGCTGCACCAGGACTGCCTGCTGCTGGGGCAGGGAAAAATCCACATACATGGCATCAAGCTGCTGAAGCGTGACAATAGGATCAGCAGACTCTAAATTCTGTCCCAAACTGACCTGACGCAGGCCCAATGTGCCATCAAACGGCGCTCGGATAGATTTTTTGGCAATCAGCGCGTTAAGCGCCTCTATCTCTGCCACAATCTGTTTATGTTCAGCCAAAGCCTGATCATAATCTGCCACGGCCGCAGAATGCTGCACCACCAGAAGCTTCAGTCGTTGTACAGTAATTTGTGCCAGGTGCTCGCTGGCTTCCAAAGCTCGCACCCTGGCCTGTTCCTCGGAAATATCCTGAGCAACCAGAACCATTCCTGCCCGCACAGTGTCACCAGATTCAAAACCAATGCGCACGATTTTACCCGCAAGCTCCGCGCTCACGGTTATGCCCTGTACCGCTGTCACAGAGCCGACTGCCGGCAGCATGGATTCCCAGGTTGCAGCGCGTACTTCAGCCGTGGACACTGTTGCAGGCGGCATGACCGTGGCCTGGCTCTGAGCAATCATTTTGCTGATTTGCAGGTATTTTATCCCGGCCAGCCCTCCGCCCACACACAGAAGAAGGATCACGGCAAAAAAAAGACGTCGGATCATAGAAACACTCGCTCAAAAGAAAATGGACAGCCCACAGAACTCGACATAACCACGCGCCCTGGGTACATTCAATTATCTGCTCCGTAAACATCCTTTATGGATGCACGAAAGGCTGACCACGTACAGCGTGCCCTGGCCGGAAAACTCACAAAGCACATCCATTAAATAAACAAAACCATAATAGCACATGCCCATGCAACGCCCTTCCACCCGCCGCAGATATTTTTTTCTTACTCTTGCAGCCATAGTCCTGATCATGGCCCTGCTGTACATGGCCTGGTCCACCCTGGCCGGACGCCGAGGCGAGCAGCGCCTGGTAGCGCAGGTACTCACGGCCCAGGGCGAAACACTGATCCGCGCAGTGGAAGCAGGCGGGCGAGTGGGCATGCGCGGCCCAGGAGCCAAGTCGTTTCGGCTGCGCTTTTTACTTGATGAACTGGCCAGTCAGGAAGATGTCCGTTTTGTGGCCATTATCAGTCCTGATGGCTCCCTGGAAGCGCAGAGCCAGATTGCAGCGCCACTCGCCCAATCAACCCTGGCCTCCCTTTTTCCCGCAGAAGAACCGACCTGGGCTTTGGCAACCAATGCCTCTGAGCCGCTTTTTGTTGTGTTTCGGGCTTATCGGCCCTTGCTGCACATCCACCACGCCAGCCCCTTTGCCCAGGCCCTGCGTGCTCCCATGTGCGCGCTTCCTCCCAGGCAAAATCAGGTTCGCCCTTTTGCTGGTGCTGGCGATCAGCCTCTGGCCGTGGTGGCTGTTGGCCTGGACGCCAGCCCCTATGTCCAGGCCCGGCGCACAGACATCATGGGCCTGGGCCTGGCTGCGCTCCTGCTTCTTATTGTCGGCGCAATGGCTGCTGCCATCTGGTTCTGGCGTCGCAATGCCCTGCTTCTTGAGCAGCGGGTACTCCAGGCCGAACACCTGGCTGCTGTAGGCTCCCTGGCCGCTGGCGTGGCCCATGAAATCCGCAATCCACTCAGCTCCATTAAAGGTTTTGCCACTGTTTTCCAGGGTAAATTTCCCGCCACAAGCCCTGAACACGACCTGGCTGCCCTGATGATCGGCGAAGTGGAACGCCTGAACCGCACGGTGTCAGGGCTGTTGGAGTTAAGCCGGACAGAGGATTTGCACCGTGTTGAACTCAATGCCGGGGAACTGCTTGACCATGCCCTTAAACTTGTCAGTGCAGATTGTCAGGCAGCTGGCATTCGCGTGCGCCATGCCCTGCCTGCTGTCCCTGTGCGGATTGTTGCAGATCGTGACCGCCTGCTGCAAGTTCTGCTCAATATGCTTCTTAATGCTATTCAGGCCATGCCCCATGGCGGCCAGCTTTTTGTTGCCATACGCCAGACAGGAAAAAAATTACGCTTTCATGTTGCCGATACAGGCCCAGGTATTTCTTCTGAAATTCTGGCCCATATTTTTGATCCCTATTTTACCACCAGGCACCAGGGAACAGGACTTGGCCTGGCCCTGGCCCGAAAAATCATGGCCGCTCACGATGGCACTATCTTTGTGGCTTCCACATCAACTCAAGGTACGGAAATAGTGGCAGAACTTCCCTTTGGAGGCCAGGCATGAGCGCTCGCGTTTTAGTTGTTGATGATGACAAGGCGCACCTGGCCATGCTGGTGGCCATGCTGCAGGGCTGGGGCTATGCTGTGCATCCGGCAACAGATGGAGAAGATGCCATTGCCCTGGTTCGTGAGCACTCTTTTGACGCTGTTCTGACAGACATACGCATGGCCAGAGTGGACGGGCTGGAGGCCTTGCGCCAGATACGCAGCTACAATCCTTTTTTGCCGGTCCTGCTTATGACAGCCTATTCGTCACTTGATATTGCGGTGGAGGCGCTCAAAGCCGGAGCCGTTGATTATCTGCACAAACCTTTGGATTTTGACGAACTGCGCAGCGCTTTGCAGCGCACCATCACGCACGGCGCACTTCGCCCCTTGCCAGCAGCAGAGACACAGGATCTGTCCAGTGCCATTATCGGCACGTCCCCGCCCATGCTTGAACTCAAACGCATGATTCAGGCTGTAGCACCGTCAGAGGCTTCGGTGCTTATTTTAGGCGAAAGCGGCACAGGCAAAGAACTTGTGGCCAAGGCCATTCATCACGACAGCCTTAGGTCAGGCAAGCCGCTGGTTACGGTTAATTGTGCGGCGTTACAGGAAAACCTGCTTGAAAGTGAACTTTTTGGGCATGAAAAAGGCGCTTTTACCGGGGCCTTGCGCCAACGCGACGGCCTTTTTGTGCAGGCCAATGGAGGGACGCTGTTTTTAGATGAAATCGGGGAAATGGCGGTTGCGTTGCAGGCCAAACTGCTACGCGCCTTACAGGAAGGTGAAGTCCAACGCATTGGCAGTGACCGGCTCATTCGTGTTGATGTGCGTATCCTTGCAGCCACAAACCGGGACATGCAGGCTGAAATTCAGGCTGGCCGTTTTCGTGAGGATCTTTATTACCGCCTCAATGTCATTGCCCTGCATGTGCCATCACTTCGTGAACGCGCCGAAGATATTCCAGCCCTGGCCCAGTATTTTTTAACCCGCTTTGCCGAACGCAATAAAAAATCAATTCGGGGCGTCACTCCACGTGCTATGGACGCCATGCTGCGTTATACATGGCCAGGCAATGTGCGTGAACTGGAAAATATAGTTGAACGGGCTGTTATCCTGACCCCGGACAGCTATATTGCAGAAAAAGACCTGCCTGCCGCGCTCACTGCGACTCCGGTATCTCGTGATGAAGAGCCTCGTTCAAACACATCAGGCCAGTTGCTTGAAGATGCAGAGCGCCAGGCCATTCAACGCATCCTGGAACAGGTCAACTACAATAAAAGTGAAGCCGCACGCCAGCTTGGCATAACCAGAGTGACTCTGCGCAATAAAATGAAAAAATTTGGCCTGGGTGAAAATCAAACACCCTGACCCATTGACGCGCAGTGTGAGCGCATATACGAAGACCCTTCGCGTGCCCGGGTGGTGGAACTGGTAGACGCCAGGGATTTAAAATCCCTTGTCCTTCGGGGCGTGCGGGTTCAAGTCCCGCCCTGGGCACCATTAAAAAACAAGGACTTACTGCAAAAATTGCGGCAAGTCCTTTTTCTTTTGAAAATCAGAAAAGGCTTTTTGTCCCCCACCTGTCCCCCAGAGACAGGTTTCACGGCCCTTTTTTGCCCCTATCGTCCGGACAATCGCGGCGTTTTTTTGCGGCCAGATCCACGCCACCACCCGACCACCACGGGCATGGATATTTTCACCCGGCCAGGGCAGGAAAGACACCTTTTTTCCACCCGGCACCCTTGTCTAAACCTTGCCATTCCGTTTCAGCACTCCACGGCGAAGCGATAGCGGACACCCTTATCTAAACCTTACCACTTTTCGGCCAGCCCCCCCTAAAACCCCACTATTCTTTGCACCCTTTGGAGAACCTTACTACCGGCAAGCTGCGGGCGCTCTAGCGGCTTCCTGTCGCGCCATATGCGCCCCGTAGGGCCACGAAAAAAGAAAGGCCAAGGTTTTACCCCTGGCCTTCCAACGTGAGTTTTTGTGAGTAGGCGCTTCAAGCTGGGTCAGGCGGTAGCGGTTCGATCAGATCCAGCCCAAGCACCTGCCCTTCGGCGTTCACAACATGCACGCAAAGCCGCAACCACCCCGGCCACGCTTCGCCCCATGCCTGCGCGCTGGGATAGGTGCCCCCGTCCGTCCGGTCCAAAACGCTGCCGTCAATCCGGAGTTCACCCACGCGGGCGGGCGGTAACGGCGTGCTGTCAATGGCTGTCTGTTCCAACTTGGCCAAACGGCCCAACGTGCTTGTCTTCATGCCGCCCCCCTTCGCAAGATCAAAACCAAGTCCAACCGCTTGGCCCGTTCCGGTTCCCATGTCTGCCCCTGGCAGGTCCGGCTTCCGTCTGGCCACTCTTCAACCAGAAAGCACCGTGGGAAGCCCTGCTTGCCCGCGTTCAACTTGTCCAGGCGTGTTTTGTAAGCTGCCTTCATGCGCCCCCCTATCCAAGAAAAAGTGAATCGTGATCCGGTTCCCCTGCCAGCACTTCGCCCCAAACCGCGTTTGGATCTTCCGGCTTGCGGCAAAAGCTGATCTTGCATCGATGCGCCCGCCAATAATGGGCGGCGGCTTCGGCCCGCGTCTTGAATCCTGCCCACGGTCCTGCCGGGTCGGTTTCGTCGTGCTCCAAGATCATGGGAAGGTTTTGCCAATCCACCCCACCGGGCTGTTGTTCGATCTTGGCCAGTCTCTTTTCAATCGCTTTCACGTCCACCCCCTGCACCGCCTTCAAGGGCGGCAATGCGCTGTTCGATTTCTTGAAGTTCAACCGCCTTGGCAAAGCCTTGGAGCATGGCCACCAACTTTTCCCCCTGGCCTGGCGTGATTGATCCACTGGCCACGGCCTGCACCACGGCGGCCACTGCTGCGGGCAGGTTCGCGGCGGACAGTTCAGGCAGGGCCACGGCCCCGGCGTCAACCGGCGTTTCCCTGACCACTGGCACAAGCCTTTCCAAGATAGCCCGCCCCGCTGCCACGTCCCCGGCCAAGGCTTGCCCGATCAGGGTTTCAATAATCGCTTGGCCCTGATCCTGCATGATCGCCCGAAGCGCCAACGTGGTCTTATTC
>JAAYGZ010000136.1 GCA_012727515.1 Desulfovibrionales bacterium | reverse complement strand
GCAGGCCGTGGATGTTCAGCTTGTCCATAAACGGGTCTGGATCAAGCTGCTCCATGTTAAAGACGCCTGCTCCGCGCCAGGCTCCTGTGAGCATCATCATGGCTCCGATCATGGCTGGCACGCCCGTGGTATAGGAAATGGCCTGGGAGCCGACTTCGCGGTATGCGTCTTCATGGCTGCAGATATTGTAGATATAGGTTTTTCTGGGCTGGCCATTTTTTACGCCCTTCATGACACAGCCAATGCAGGTCCGGCCCTTGGTCAGGGGGCCAAGAGAACCAGGCTCTGGCAGCACGGCTTTTAAGAATTGCAGGGGCACTATCTGCTGGCCCTGGTAATTCACCGGCTCAATGGATGTCATGCCGATATTTTCCAGTACGCGCAGATGATTGAGATAGTTGTCAGAAAAGGTCATCCAGAAACGGGCGCGTTGTATGCCTTTGAGATTAAGTACCAATGATTCCAGTTCTTCATGGTACATGAGATAGCATTTTTTAGGGCCAATGCCTTCTGGAAAATCATAAGTCATGCCCCAGGACAAAGGATCTGTCTCAACCCATTCGCCCCGTTCCCAATACCGGCCCCGTTGGGTGATTTCACGGATATTTATTTCCGGATTAAAATTTGTGGCAAAGGGCTGGCCATGATCGCCTGCATTGCAATCAATAATATCAAGCACGTGTATTTCATCAAAAAGATGCTTTTGCGCATACGCACAAAACACATTGGTGACCCCAGGATCAAACCCAGAACCCAGCACCGCCATCAGCCCCTTGGCCTGAAAGCGCTCCTGATAGGCCCACTGCCATTTGTATTCAAATCTGGCTTCATCCAGGGGCTCGTAATTGGCTGTATCCAGGTAATCCACGCCTGTTTCCAGACACGCATCCATGAGCGCCAGATCCTGATACGGCAGGGCCACATTAATGAGCATCCTGGGCTGAAATGCCTGAATCAGGGCCACGGTTTCCGCCACATTATCAGCATCAAGGGCCGCAGTCCGGATGATGCGCCCTGTTTTTTCTCTGACAGAGGCCGCAATGGCATCGCATTTGGATTTGGTGCGGCTGGCAAGTAAAATTTCACTAAACACCTCAGGCACCTGAGCACATTTATGGGCCACCACATGACCAACTCCACCCGCTCCGACAATCAGCACTTTGGACATGGCATTTCTCCTTGCATGAATTGATTACACACCAAGGGCGTTTCCACTACAGGTATCAGCATTTCCGCAGTCCTGCCCCACATTTAAGTACGTATAACCACGCAGGCCCCGTTCATAGGCCCGCATAATCATAAAACGTTCCTGGGGGCTGATCTTGCCTTGACGCACGCCCTGCTCTGCGACTTTACGAAAATTTTCCAGCACCTGCTTTGGCTCAAATTCCACATAGGACAGCACATCAGCCACACTATCTCCTTCCAGTTCGCGGGTCAGATCATAGGTGCCGTCTTCATTGATGCGCACGCTGACCACATTGGTATCGCCAAACAGGTTATGCAGATCACCCAGGGTTTCCTGATACGCGCCGACTAAAAATGCGCCCAGATAATAAGGCTCACAAGGCGTGACTTCGTGCAGTTCCAGCACGCGCTTGACTCCGTGAATATCAATAAAACTGTCCAGCTTGCCGTCACTGTCACAGGTAATGTCTGCCAACAGGGCCTGTTCTGTGGGCATTTCCTCAAGCCGGTGCAAGGGCATAATGGGAAACAAATGCTCAATGGCCCAGGCATCCGGCAAAGACTGAAACACGCTCATATTGCAATAATAAATGCTGGCCAGAGCCAGATCAATGTCTTTCAAAGCCGAGGGCGGATTTTTCATTTCAGACATTTTTTCCGCAATACTGCGAATAACTGCCCAGAAAATTGTGTCGCTGACAGCGCGTTGACGCAGGCTGCACTGGCCCAGGCGAAACAACTGACGAATCTGATCCCGGTAATAAATGGCGTCATTATAGCATTCCTGTAAGTTTTTCAGGGACAGGGAATGATAGACTTCCAGTAAATTATGCACGGCCTCTGGATCATCCTCGTGCAGGGCCTGGGGCACCGGGCGTTTTTCCAGACGGCTCACATCCAGGATATTAAAGAGCAGCACAGAATAATAGGCCACTGTGGCCCGGCCAGATTCAGTGATGATATGTGGATGCGGCAATTCATGCTCATCCACGGTGGCCATGACAGACTCAACAATGTCCGTGCAGTATTCCTCCAGGGTATAGTTACGGCTGCTGGCATAATTGGTGTGCGAGCCATCATAGTCCACGGCCAGACCGCCGCCCAAATCCAGAAAGCCCATGGCGCAGCCTTCTTTGGCCAGCTCTGCGTACATGCGCACAGCTTCGTGCACGGCGCTGCGAATATCGCGGATATTGGGAATCTGGGAACCCAGATGAAAGTGCAGAAGCTGCACACAGTCAAGCATGTTCTGGGAGCGCATACGGTCAATCACTTCCACCACTTCAGATGTGGACAGTCCAAAGACAGACAAGTCACCCGCAGATTCCACCCAGTGTCCGCTGGCCTGGGTGGACACTTTAATGCGCACACCAATGCGTGGCTTAATGCCCAAGGCCTTGGCCCGTTCCAGAATAAGGGGCAATTCACTGGGCATTTCCAGAACCAGAAAACACAAAAAGCCCATTTTGCAGGCATACAAGGCTAAGTCTATATAATCATTATCTTTATAGCCATTGCAGATCAGGCAGGCTTCTGGGTTGCGTAAAAAAGACAGGGCCGCGATCAGTTCAGCTTTGCTGCCGACCTCAAAACCATGATTGTACGGGTCGCCAACCTTGGCAATTTCTTCCAGCACCTGCTGTTGCTGATTGACCTTC
>JAAYGZ010000135.1 GCA_012727515.1 Desulfovibrionales bacterium | reverse complement strand
GCCCTGGTGTGTCAGGCAGTCAGATAAATGAAAGCAGTGATAGGGATGCGTTCCCAGGGCCTGAGGAAGCGCAGTCCGTGGAAAAATACGCACTGCGTCCTGGAGCTCTGGATAATTTTTCCCTACCCAGTTTTGCAGCTCCTGTCCCACCCCCTGATCCATAAGAAAAAAGTGATACTCCTGAAAGGGATTGGCAGAAAAAAATGCCTGTAAAAACCCGATATTAGCGACTTTACGCCCCAAAACAGGCCCTGATTCGATAAAAGGGTCCAGGGTGCCCCACACACGTTTATGAGTATGATGCTGCACTGTTCTGTCCTGCACGTCATAACCTCGTGATCTGCTACTCAAATTAATTCTGGCAAGCTCTTTGCTGTACCCCTTCCAAAGCAACACAATCTGTCATTTTTCCAGCATTGTTGCGGAGGATTTTCTTATGGATATGCACATCAGCGCCTGCCTGGGCCTAGACCTTTCCCCTCAGATGGCCGACCAGCTCACGGCCAGTCTTCCTGCTCACCTGGTCTTGCGCAGCCACGCAGTGCACTCCTTTATGGCTGAGGCAGAAACAAGATCGCCCCATGCAAGCAAAGAGCTGCTCTTTATCCCTGTTTCTGTCTGGGACAAGCAAGAGCCAGCCATTCAGGAGCGCATTATCAGCTTTCAGAATTGGCAGCGCGTACTTGTTGTTGACACAGAGAGTCCGCGTACTCTGGAATATCTTGCCTCCGGGCAATTTCTGACCATTCTGACCTGCCCCGTCAATACGGAAAAAATTGCCCAGGTATTGCGCCAGGCAGAAGAAGTGGCTGCCCTGTATAATGATATTTTTCTCATGGCTCAGGAAATCAGTCTGGAACGCGAACTTCTGACACGCAAAAATGAACAGCTCAGTTTTTTGAACCAGATCCTGACATCTGCCAGCAAGTCTTTGGACCCGGCGGAAATCTTGTCCACAAGCGTTCAGGATCTTAACTTGCTGCTCAATGTCCAGACTGTACTGGGAATTTTCTGGGAACAGGAAGAAGACCAGTTTAATGCTGAATTGTTTTTGCCGGCCAATATCACCAAAGACCAGCAGGAACCGTGGGTCAGTCATCTTTTGGGCGTGGCCAGACGTTTTAATGGCGGTAAAAATATCCAGGGCTACCAGGTTTCATTTCTGCCAGGCACAGAACAGTCTGACCTGTGTGTGCCAGAGCGCTCCCAGCTTGTGACTGAACCGCTCATGCTTGGCGATGAGCCTTTTGGCGCGCTTATTATCTGCTCGGAAGAAGCCTCTACCCTGGGTCAGGACCGGGCAAAGATCTTACATTCTGCCACCACGCACCTGGCCCTGGCCATGCGCAATGGCCTGGCTTATCGCAAGCTCAAGGAACGGGCTGACCATGATGGCCTGACCCGTATTTCTAATCGCCAGAACTTTGATCAGCGTTTGCGCGAAGAAATGAAGCGCCATCAGCGCCACAGCCAGGACCTGAGCATCATGATGCTGGATCTGGATTTCTTTAAGTCTGTCAATGATACGTATGGTCATCTGGCCGGGGACATGGTGCTGCGTGAAGTAGGCAGAATTTTACAGCATACAGTGCGTGAATGCGACTTCCCTGCTCGCTACGGTGGCGAGGAATTTGTCATTATTCTGCCTCAAACCGGCGAAGATCAGGCCTGGCTGCTGGCTGAACGCATCCGCAACATTATTGAACACACACGCTTTCAGTTCCAGCACACCTATTTCCGGGTCACGGCCTCTATCGGCATTGCGCATTTGCGCCCCAGCGCCCTGACGCCCGCAGAATCCTTGGTTCACCTGGCAGATCAGGCATTGTACAGGGCCAAGACCAGTGGCCGAAACATGGTCTGTTCTTCTTCCTTGCAGGAAGACTCTCTGGTTATTGAAAGTTAAGATGAGCGGCTTTAGCCGCTCGCCTTAGCTTCTGTCCTTACCTGTTCTGGCCTGGATCAGACTGTCACGCATTACAGCATTTCTTCCATTTGCGTAAAAAAATCACGCCGTTCAAAAAAATCATGAGCCTGTTCCAAGGCATCAAGATTAGACAAAAACGCATCCCAGCCTTCAATTTCCGCCACTTTGCGTTTGTCAGCAAAAACCTTAAATCGTGTTCCGCGTGGGCACTTGGTCATATTGATTTCAAAGCTATGGCCAGGCTGATACACAACCCAGTAAGCAGACCAGACCGTGCGATCTCCTTCGGTTTTTTTATACTTTTCAAAATAGGCCTCAAAAATATCCATAATTTTTTGTGTGTCCATGAGCATCTCCTTGTTTCACTGGCTACGGTGCGTCCTGTTTCTCAACTATGCACCAGATATGCTGCGTTCTCAAATACAAAAACAGCATGAGCAACAAAACGATTTGACTGCGCTGACTTTGACCAGAGCATCTGAAATTGCTACACGCGGGACAAGAGCAGCAGGGCCATGCAGGATGCTTTTTCGTCATGATGCAATCATGCTTCCCCAGGCTGCGCACACTTACGCCTCATACTTCATTTCAACTGTGGGAGAAAAAATATGCGCGAAATTCGTAAAACAGCCCGTGATCTGATGACTGGTTTTTGCCGAGTCTGCCCGGTATGTAATGGCAAGGTCTGTGCCGGAGAAGTACCTGGCATGGGCGGTTTGGGCACAGGGTCTGCCTTTATGAGCAATGTCAACGCCTTGGCCAAGCGCACCTTTACCATGCGCCTGATGCATGATGTTGTCAGCCCTGACACATCTGTTTCTTTGCTGGGCATGAACCTCGCCATGCCCGTGCTGGCTGCGCCCATTGGCGGCATAGCCTTTAACATGGGTGGCAAACGCACGGAAGAAGAATATATCACCGCCATTATTGAAGGCTGTGTGGCCAGTGGAATTATTGGCTGTACAGGCGATGGCGTACCACCCATTATTCATGAGGCAGGCCTGGCTGCCATTGCCCGCGCTCAAGGTCAGGGCATTCCATTTATCAAGCCGTGGGAAGATCAGGAATTATATGAAAAACTGGCCAAAGCAAAAGATTCCGGGGCCATAGCCATTGGCATGGACATTGACGCCGCTGGCCTGGTGACACTGCGCAAAATGGGCCGCCCTGTGTCTCCGAAATCAGTGGAAGCCATGCGTGAAATCATCTCAAAAACAGGGACACAGTTTATTATCAAAGGAATTATGAATGTGGAGGATGCAGAGCTGGCTATCCAGGCTGGTGCCAAGGCCATTGTGGTATCAAACCACGGTGGCCGAGTCCTGGATCATACCCCAGGCACGGCAGATGTGCTGCCGCAGATTGCGCAGGCAGTAAAAGGAAAAACAACTATCCTTGTTGATGGCGGAATACGTACTGGTGGTGATGTACTCAAGATGCTGGCCCTGGGCGCAGACGCCGTGCTTATTGGACGGCCTTTCAGCATTGCGGCCATGGGTGGCCTGACCCAGGGCGTGACCACATATGCCCAGACTCTGCATACAGAACTGACCCAGGCCATGGTTATGACCGGCACTGCCAGCGCAGCACAGGTCTCGCCGTCTATTTTACACTCCTAGACCATCATCAAAACACGGGGCCTGTATAAAAATACAAGGTCCATGGCTTTCTTCAAACGCAGCCTGACTCAGGCTGCGTTTATTTTTCAGTGGCCCTCAATACCTGACCTTATCCATAAACAACGTTATGCTTCGTCTTCCAGTTGTCGCCCTTTGCCCACCCGGCCCAGAGAAATCACCACCGCAAGACCGCACAGCACCACGCTGACTTCAAAAATCCGGTGCATACCACGCAAAAACTCAGGCACAGTTTCTGTTGCAATGGGGCGATCAGCCATGACTATGGCAAAAATGGCCGCAATAAGGCCCATGCACAAGGACATGCCAAAGGTGCGCATGGTGGCCACAATGCTTGAGGCAATGCTGTAATCCTTGGGCAAAACACTATCCATGATCACAGTCATATTGGGTGAGGCAAAAAGCGCAAAACCAAGCCCCATAAAGGAAAGCAGGCTGCCGATAATCCAGAGTGGGGTATCTGACCCGACAAATCCAAAACCCCACAGGCCCACCGCGCAAACAGCCATGCCAGTATTGGCCAGCCAGGCTGGATTGAACTTATCAGCCAGTATCCCGGCCACAGGAGACAGAGCGCTTTGCACCACAGGCTGGATAATGAGAATAAGGCCAGCGT
>JAAYGZ010000134.1 GCA_012727515.1 Desulfovibrionales bacterium | reverse complement strand
CAGTTAATGTGGCCACAGATGAAAAAGATAGACTATGGATTTATTTTGGAACAGGCAGGTTTTATAATCAACGAGACGCAGACCAGAAGTCGAAGCGTAGTCTCTTTGGTATTAAAGAGCCAATCAACAACAATACAAGTGAAAATACATGGGACACTGTTTTAGCCAGCAATTTATACCCAAGCACAGATATCGAGATCTCTAATGGAACATGCGTTGGAAAATACACTGCGCAATGCGTTGCAATAAAACGAAAAAACGGAACACCCCTGTCCTGGGATACACTGGTTGCCGAAGTGCAAGCCAAAGATGGCTGGAGACAAAACTTCACTCCTGCTTGGGAACGAGTCACTGACCAGGCAGGAATACTGGGTGATGCAGTCATATTTACAACCTATACACCAAGTGAACAGATATGTGATTTTGGAGGCTCAAGTAATTTATGGGGGCTGTATTACATCACTGGCACTCCGTACTATGACCCTATTTTGGGATCATCAAGCTCCCATCTGCTCTTTGTCACTCTAGGAGACGGCAAAGCAAGCCGCCCGAGCTTTATCATTAAAAAGGACGGAACTGTGGATGTGCCAGTTCAGGTAGGAGGAAAGTTAGTAAAACCAACAATTAAGCCTCCAAACTATCAATCGCTCAGATCCAGATCAGCCTTCTGGCGTGAGAACATACTCAACTAAGGCCAGCCGTGATAAATTTATTGACGTCCTGTACGTTTCACCATATTTGGTTAGCCCCTCTCGACACGTGCCCTGCTCCGGGCACATGGGCAGCAACATGACAACAGCTTGACGTGGCGCACTGAAAACTGTAGCCACGGCGTTTATTCTTTTGGAGGTCGCATAATGTTTGCAATCATAGAAACTGGCGGAAAGCAGTTCCGCGTGGAAGAAGGCCGCAGCCTCAAAGTTGCAAAACTTCCCGCCCAAGCGGGCAGCGCAATCACTCTGGACAAAATCCTGCTCGTTGGTGCCGGAGCAGATGTAAAAATTGGTCAGCCTTTTGTGGAAGGGGCTACGGTTCAGTGCGAAGTAGTGGATCACGGCAGAGACAAGAAAATAATTGTTTTCAAGAAAAAACGCCGCAAGGATTACCGCAAGAAACAAGGTCACCGTCAGGATTATACCCTTCTGAAGGTTACATCCATTCAGGCCTAGCGGTGGGAGGATAGTATGGCTCATAAAAAAGCAGGTGGAAGTTCCCGCAACGGACGCGATAGCGCTGGCCAGCGGCTTGGCGTAAAGAAATTTGGCGGACAGACAGTGCTGGCAGGCAATATCCTGGTGCGTCAGCGCGGCACCAAAGTTCATCCCGGCCAGAACGTAGGCGTGGGCAAGGACTATACATTGTTTGCCCTTATTGATGGCCAGGTTAAATTTGAAAAATATGTGCGCAAAAACAAAGTAAAAACCAGGGTCAGCATTCTGCCTGTTGCCTAAGTTCTACTTTTGTGCTGATGAGTAAGCCGCTCTGAGAAATTTTCTTGAGCGGCTTTTTTTATCTTCAGCGTCCTGGACGCACGGCGTGAGCAATAACCACTCGCCTCTGGAGAATACATGCGATTTGTAGATGAAGCTAAAATTATTATCCGGTCTGGAAACGGCGGCAAAGGCTGCGTGTCTTTTCGCCGGGAAAAATATGTTCCTCGCGGGGGACCAGATGGCGGCGATGGGGGCAAGGGTGGAAACATCATTTTTCGCACCACAACAAATTTGCTCACCCTGTACGACTACCGTCATGCAGCCATTCAGGAAGCAGAAAGCGGTCGGCCCGGTTCCGGGAGAATGTGTTATGGCCGGGACGGAGCAGATAAAATCATTGATGTTCCAGTGGGCACGCAAATTTTTGAAGAGCAAGAAGAGGGAGAAATCCTGCTTGCTGACCTGGTTCAGGAAGGGCAGGAATTTATCGCTGCCCTGGGCGGGCGCGGCGGCAAGGGCAATGCTCATTTCAAATCCTCAACCATGCAGGTGCCCCGCTTTGCCCAGCCCGGTGAACCAGGGGAAGAAAAATATATTCGCCTGGAATTAAAAATTTTTGCTGATATCGGGCTGCTGGGCCTGCCCAATGCAGGGAAATCAACCTTTCTTTCTCGCATTTCTGCGGCCAGGCCCAAAATAGGAGCCTATCCATTTACGACTCTGGTGCCACAGCTTGGCGTGGTTATGGATGAACACGAGCGCAAATTAGTTGTGGCAGATATTCCTGGTTTGATTGAAGGAGCACACCAAGGCCTTGGCCTGGGTCACACGTTTTTGCGCCATGTGGAACGCTCTCGCTTTTTAGTGCATATTTTAAGCATTGAAGATATGTCCATTGATGATCCTTTGGCTGGCTTTCACATTTTAGATGAGGAGCTACGTCGTTTTGATCCAGAGCTGGGTCGCAAACCGCAATTGCGGGTTGTCAATAAAATCGACGTCGTGGATGCAGAGCGCCTGCAGGAACTGCAAACAGCCTGCGCGCAGTTGGGCCTTACAGTGCTGTGGATGTCTGCCCTGCATGAAATTGACCTGGACGAAGTACTTAGTGCGATGTGGCGCACGCATTTAGATTCTATTGCCACAAACACAGAGGCAGATCATGCATAAAAACATGCAGGCGCAGCGGCAGGACAGCATTCAAAAAGCCAGGCGTATTATTATTAAAATTGGCAGTGCGGTGCTCACAACAGACAAAGGCCTGGACCTGCGCGTGGTCAATCGTCTGGCAGATCAGTGCGCCAGCCTGCATGACCGGGGCCTGGAAATCATGCTCGTTACTTCTGGAGCTGTGGCTGCTGGACGCAGTATGCTGGAACCAGAACGTCTTTCCGGATGCATGACCCACAAACAAGCAGCCTCTGCCATAGGCCAAAGCCGCCTCATGCATGCCTATGACGAAGCTTTTGAACGCTATGGAAAAATAACAGCCCAGGTTCTGCTGACTAAAGATGATCTGCGCAGCCGAGAGCGGTTTCTCAATGCCCGCAACACAGTCTGCCAACTTCTGGACTGGAAGGTCATCCCCATTGCCAATGAAAATGACACCGTGGCCGTACAGGAACTCAAATTTGGCGACAATGATGCGCTGTCAGCCCTGGTTGCCAACCTTATCGGAGCTGACCTGATCATTAACCTGACTTCTGCTGATGGAGTGTTTGACGACAATCCCCTGGAAAACCCGGATGCCCGCTTTGTTGCCCATATTGACAACATTGACTCATGTAATCTGTCGGCCATGTGCAGAGGAAAAACAGGTGCCGGAACCGGCGGTATGCTGAGCAAACTGATGGCAGCGCGACGAGCCGCACGCATTGGAGTGCCCACGCTTATTGTATCGGGCAAACAAAAATTCATTCTGGACCGGGTCTTTCAGGGTGAAGATCTGGGCACATGGGTTGCGCCAACAGGAAAAACGCTTTCTGGTCGCAAATTCTGGCTGGCCTATCATCTTGACCCTGCTGGTGTGCTGACCGTGGATGAAGGGGCTGTTCAGGCTCTGCAAACAAAAGGAAAAAGCCTGCTTGCCGCAGGCATTGCCCAGGTGGATGGGAACTTTGGTGTGGGCGCGTTGGTTAAAATTATCGGGCCAGATTTGGCAACAGTAGGCGTGGGTCTGAGCAATTTTAAGGCTGCAGAGCTACGTAAAATTCAGGGCCGCTCCAGCCAGGAAATAGAGCATATTCTTGGCCCTTGCCCACACCGTGAAGTTATCCACCGCGATAATTTAGTGCTGGATAGTGCGCTGTAAAAAATTTTGCGGATAATGTACTGACTCACCGTAAGACTATGCACTGACTGTATCGTGTTGTGCATACTGGTGCACCACAAGCATACGCCCTGCTCCAATCTGAATCCGGGCTTGTGGTGCAGTTAAAATATTACTCACTCCTCTGGATGATCCGAACAACAAAGTCTCTCCGTGCAGCGGGTAGCGCAGTCCTGTTAACCAGACTTCACATACTTTTTCAGTCAATGGCAAGATTGACACAATATCACCCACACGACCTTCCAGCACCAGATCCTGGTCAATCAAGGCAATGGCCTGGTGTTCGTCAATAATACGAGCCCGCACTCCACGCTCCAGGCACCGCGACAAGGCCAATATATTGGCCAGGGAGTGATCCAGTCTTCCTCCGGTAGCAGCCAGTACTGTGATCCTGCCTGCCCCACGCTCCAGGGCCAATTCTAAAGCAAGCTCCAGGTCAGTATAATCTTTATGCGGGCTGTGCCGGATAATTTCAATTCCTTGTTCTGTATAGTGAGTCACACGTTCTGCAGCTACAGAATCCAAATCACCAATAACAATATGCGGGGTCGCGCCTAGCGCATGTATATGAGCACACCCCCCATCAACTCCCACCAGGCAGTCTGCAGTGGCAAGCAGATCTGCAAGATATTGAGTGCGGATAAATGCTCCATTTACTACCAAAATCCAGTGCATAGCCTTTCCTTTGTTTGCATGTTTGTCCCAGATGCACCACTCTCCACACCCTGTCTTGCAGATCGCACCCCATCCCAGTATCAGTCATGTGCATACAAACCATGCGCAGACAGGCATCAGGAACCTACTCAAACCAATAACCTGACTCAGGAGAAAAGATGTTTTCCCCCCAAACATACCAAGAACGCCGCCAAGCCCTTATGCACAACGTACAACATGGCCTTATTGTGCTGCGCGGCAACAGTGCGCTCCCCATGAATTACCAGGCAAACCACTTTTCCTTTGTCCAGGAT
>JAAYGZ010000133.1 GCA_012727515.1 Desulfovibrionales bacterium | reverse complement strand
GTGAAGAATACCCTGTGCCAAAATCATCCAGGAAAAAGTGGATGCCCTGGGCACGCAGTTTTTCCAGAATATGCTGGGCACTGCGCATATCTGTCATCAGTAAGGATTCAGTGATTTCAAAATAAAGCCGGCCTGGCTCCAGGGCGCTATCGCGCAAAAGTGTACGCAATATGACATCCATATCAGGCATGGCAAACTGGCGCGAAGAAATATTCACCGATATACTCAGTTCGTTGCCCGCTGCTTGCCAGGCTGCGGCCTGCCGGGCAGCGGTTTGCAAAACCCAGGTTCCCAGCGGAATAATAAGGCCAGAATCTTCAGCCAGAGGGATAAATTCTGCTGGCGAGATAAGTTTGCCTTCATGGCGCCAGCGCGCCAGGGCTTCTGCCCCCACGATGCGGCCTGAACTCATATCCACCAAAGGCTGATAATGCAGTTCAAATTCTTCGCGTTCAATAGCCCTGCGCAGCTTGGATTCCAGAGAAATGCGACGATGCGCCAAGGCATCCATTTCAGGAGTGAAAAACTGATAATTGTTACGGCCCAGGTGCTTGGCCCGGTACATGGCCATATCTGCATTTTTTATCAGCGTGTCAGCCTCGTCCCCATCATCAGGAGCAATGGTCACGCCAATGCTGGCTGACAGGTAGAGTTCCACATCCTGATAAATAAATGGTTCCTGGAGGCTGTCAAGCAGATGGGCCGCCACATTGCCAGCCACTTCTATGTGCGTAACACTCGGCAGCAGGAGCAAAAATTCGTCACCGCCCAGGCGGGCCAGGGTGTCTTCAGGGCGTAACTGCTGAGTCAGACGTTTAGACAGACGTATTAAAAGTTCGTCTCCGGCTTTATGTCCTAACGCTTCGTTAATATGTTTGAAATTATCCAGGTCCAAGAATAACAGGGCCAGTTTTTCTGCTTTTTGAGCACGCCTGGCCAGAGCCATGTGCACGCGGTCCATGAGCAGTAGCTTATTGGGCAGGCCGGTTAGGGCATCATGCTGGGACTGATGGGACAAGGCTTCCTGATGTCGTTTAATTTCTGAAATATCATGAAAAATGGAAATATACTGTGTGACCTGGCCGTGATCATTCTTTACAGCAGAGATGGTCAGCCATTCCGGGTATGGTTCTCCATTTTTGCGTCGGTTCCAGATTTCTCCGGCCCAGAAACCCTGCTCTGCAATCTGTTTCCACATGGCATGATAAAAGGCTGGATCATGACGATCAGATTTTAAAATGCGTGGATCTTTTCCCAACACGTCCTGAGGTTCATAGCCTGTAATAACTGTAAAGCCCTTGTTAACCTGCTCAATAGCACCAGTTGAATCAGTAATGACAATACCTTCTATGCTGGTTTCAAAGACTTTGGCTGCCAGTTTGAGCTTTTCTTCAGCGCGTTTGCGTTCAGTCACATCGCGGGCAATGACCAGCAAGGTATTGGACGCTTCATCTGCGGTATGCACCAGTGAGATACTCAGCAACAGCCAGATGAGGTTCTGGTCAGGTAAGATAACGCGGTATTCAGCAGTGAATTCATGGCTGAAGCGACTGCTCAGGGCCTGAAACTGATCGGCGCATTCTTTTTGATCGTCCGAATACAGCAGTTCAACCAGGGGTGTGCCCAAAAGGGAGAGGTCCGGGCGCTGCAGCATATTTTTCAGTTTAGCGTTAAAGCGGATAATCCGGCCTGTATGCTCTTCAAGATGGGCTACTCCCACGCTGGCTTGTTCAAAAAAAGCTCGAAAATGCTGCTCACTGGCAGTCAGGGCCGCAGTGCGCTCACGTACTTCGCGGCGCAACCTGGAAGTAAAGCCAATAAAAATTAAGGCTGCAAGACTGCCTGCTATGCTCAGGCCACCTAAGACAAGCAGGGTGAACTGGATAGTTTTACGGCGTTCGTTGTATATATCTTCGCGCAACAGGGGATACAGGAAGGAGCGTAAATCCACAGAACCTGAAAGCATTCCCAGGCGAGTATATATGGCAATAATGTGCTGCCAGCGAGCAGGGTTCATGTGACCGATTTCCACCACATCGGGCAGAATAAGCTCGCGCATGGCCTGGGCTTCAAAGAGAAGGTGGGGTATGGATTTGTCTGGATTGTAGGTTGTGTGAATAAAGTGCGCCATTTCTTCAGGATGAGCCATGGCATATTCCCAGCCCCGTTGCGTGGCGCGGAAAAAAGCTTGCACACGCTCTGGATGATTACGGGCCTCCTGTTCTGAGGTCAGAAGGCAATCTCCATAAAAATCAATTGAGTAGGTGCTGGGACGAATAAAGGCCGGGCGTATGCCCTGTTCCTGGAGCACAAAAGGTTCATTGGTGCTGTACGCTGACTGTGCGTCCACTCTGCCAGCAATGAGATCATCCACGGTCCAGGTATGGTCAAGCCAGGTTATGCTATTGGGTGGCACTCCTTCGTTAAGAAACATGCCGCTGATTTCCGGAGTCATCTCCTTGATGTTCATAATGCGCTTGCCGCGCAGACTATGAGGGCTGAGCAGCTCGTCACTGGCCCGTGTCAGCACAATGTCTGGAGAGTGCTGAAAAATAGCCCCAATAACGACCACTGGCGCACCTTTGGCCCGTTCCAGGATAACAGCAGGCGCATCAACAGCATAATCCACATTGCCGCGCTCCAGTTCCTGAACAGCATGGCGACCAGGATGGCCTTCTATAATTTCTACGTCCAGGCCTTCCTGGTGAAAGAAACCTTGCTGAAGAGCTGCATAATAGCCTGCAAATTGGAACTGGTGCTTCCATTTTAACTGCAGGCGAATGCGCTGAAGAGTACTTGGGTCAGGCTTGGCGTATGCAGTGGTCGGGCTGTGCACAGCACAATAAACCAGCGCCAACACGACAAGATGATACACAAAAGAAGGTATGCGTTGCATCATAGCGCCTCAGCCCTGACAGACAGAGCAATACATTATCGGCTCGCAGCAGTCCCGGCTTCATGGATGCGCTGGACCACATAGGCGACCATATCCTCGTCAGCTTCATCCACGTTAAAGCAGCGAGCGTCTTCGCCCAAAAGCCCTTGCGGAACCCAGTCTCCCTGTTCATCAGGATCAGCCACCAGGTCATCATAAAAACAAACAGACAGCCAGCGCTCTTCAGGGTCATCGTCAATAACATCAATAAGCGTGAAGAGTTCACGCTGCTGCTGGGCCGGGTGTGTGCCGCGCAAGGAATAGGTGATGCCTGGACGAGCCTTGAAACTCAGACGTACCCCGGGAATAGTTTCCAGAGTCTGACGAAAGGTCATAAATGCGTCCTTGGCCGCGCATTGGCCCCAGGACGCTAAAAAAGAGTCAATGCTGTCATGTACGGTGTCCATATACTGTTTCTCCTTCATAAATAATGTTTACGCGCTGTGCGCGGGGTGTTGTTAGGCCGACAAAGTAAAGACTGCAAGGGCTGATGTGCCCAGCAGAGCCAGCAGAATTGGGCGCAACAGGGTGAAAATTATGTCGGGGCAAAGGGTTTTTGCCCCGGATGGCAGGTTGTATCAGATGGTGAAACGGGCCATCAATTCGCGCAGACGTTCGGCAAGAGATGAGAGTTCAGTAGAGCTTTGATGTACGGTCTGGCTGCTCATGGTCATTTCTTCTGACGCCTGGCGCACAAGCGCAATATCTGCGCTGATGTTTTGGGTCATTGACGAACTGGCAGCCACATTGGTGTTGATTTCAGAAATACCGGCAGAGGCTTGCCCAACATTCTGGGCTATTTCCCTGGTAGTGACCGACTGTTCTTCTACTGCTGCGGCCACTGTAGTGACAATATCGTTCATATCTCCGATGACATGGGAAATTTCTGTAATTTCTTCCACAGTTTGCGCTGTCGCAGACTGAATGCTGTCTATCTTGGCCCGAATATCTTCAGCTGCTTTGGTCGTTTGCTGGGCAAGTTCCTTGATTTCATTGGCAACCACAGCAAAGCCACGGCCAGCCTCCCCGGCCCTGGCGGCTTCAATGGTGGCATTTAAAGCCAGAAGATTCGTCTGTGAGGAAATGGCGGTAATTGTTGCAGTGACTGCGCTGATTTCCTGAGCTGCCTGGCCAAGTTCGCCAACACGGACAGAAGCGCCCTGGGCCTTGAGCACAGCGCTGGCCGTTGTATTTTTCGCGCGTTCGGAGTTCTGGGCAATTTCATGGATAGTGGCAGACATTTGTTCCGCCGCAGCAGCCACAGTGTTGATATTTACAGATGCTTCTTCCATTGCCGCAGAGACAGAGTGCATGTTGTCAGTCATTTCTCCTGTGGCTGTGCTTACAGTGCCGGCCATGGTCGCGGTTTGTGTTGAGGCGCCGGTCATCTGGGTGGCAATCGTGGCCAGTTCTGTGGAGCCTGCCGCGACATTGTTTGCCGAGGCCTGCACTTCAGTCACTACCTCGCGCAACCTGGCCACCATATCACGCAGGGCCTGCGCCAGAATACCCAGTTCATCCTTTTGATGCACATCAACTGTCGCAGTCAGATCTCCGGTGGCAATTTTCTTGGCAAAATCCACTCCTTTGAACACAGGGATGGTAATGGCCCGTGTCAGAAAAAAGCCCAGGGCCAGGGCAATGAGAATAGCTATGCCCAGGCCAAGTGTGGCAATAGTTATGTCTTTTGAGGCTGCTGTCTGGGTGTCGGTAACAACCTGGCTGCTGATCTGAGTGGCCAGATCCACCATCCTGCCTAACAAAAGATTCAGCTTGTCCTGGCCTTCCCTGGATTCGACCATGAGCAGCTTGTTCATGTTCTGAATTTCTTCCTGAGCGCGGTTGGCCTGATCCTGCATGGCTTGAAAATGGGCAAAAACCATATCAACCACAGGTTCAAGATTTTTATACCTGGCCTGGCCTTCATCCATGCGTCCTGCTGCAACCAGTTCTTTTATTTCGCTGATTGTGTGGTGGAAAAGCTGGTGGCTCTGAACAATGGCCTTGATTGAAGATTGCAGCTGAGCATTTGAGGTTGAAAATGTTTTGCTCCACTGTCCATAATTACATTTCGTTGCATCAGTGCCGCCGTCAAATGATTCACCTGTAAGCAACATCTTGCCTACTTTAGTAACAAGAGCATAATGGTCGCCATGAAACAATTGTAATTTTGCTGCTAGTTCCTCAGGTTGCATAATATCCAGCTGCAAAAATCGTTCATTGAGTTCCAGCACCTGGTTACTTACAGCAGCAGTGCTCGATAATGTAGTTTGAAATTCCTGCCACAATGCAGCTTCATCCGTGGTCAGGGGGAGCTGGGCATACATATCTGCAGATTGTCTGTACGCAGCCCGTAACTCCTGAATCTGGAGGACAAGATTTTTTCTGTCTTCAGCTGAAAGCTCTGCGCTTGCAAGCATACGCAGGGTGGAAATTGTATCTCCAATTGTACTTTTTACGCGCAGCAAATGTTCCACAGCAGGCAATGTTTTATCACCAATGGCTTCAATATTTCCTTGCAAGCCGCGCAAGCCTCCAATTCCAGTCAGACCAATGATAAGGGTAATGAAGGTTAAAACTCCAAATCCCAGGCTCATTTTCAGGACCAGCTTCATGTTTTTCATCGCATCCTCATGGTACAGAATATTGTCATTGTTCAGGCCTGCCTGTTGTTACAAAGCAACAGAGCCGGAATCTGACAGATTTTACAGAGAAAAAATGTAAAACTCCAGCGGAATTGCTCTGGAGTTTTTGCCGGAATTGCCCAGCCAGGTCAGAGTGATCGCTCCAGGAGAGCACAGGATTGTTCGATGCCTGAAAATACAGCAGCCCGGAGTCGAACGTATTCGGCCCTGGGCTGCTGGGTCAGGTTTGAGAAAAGAGGCTTGATAGTCTCCGCGTTATTTTTTCAGATGATCTGCCAGAACTTCAGCAATGTGGCGCACCTCAAAGCCAGCCTTGTTTTTTTCAGCTCCACCGCGCAGTTGCATGATACATCCAGGGCATTCTGTGACCAGCACGTCAGCTCCTGTACGGCCTGCATCAGTGAGCTTGTGCTTGAGGATTTCTTCAGAAATGCCAGGGAATTTGGCAGAATAGGTGCCGCCAAAACCACAACAGACCTGTTCCTGGTCAGCCGGAGCATATTCATAGCCGCCAATGGTCAGGAGTTTGCGAGGTTGTTCCACAACGCCCATGCCCCGGCACAGGTGGCATGGCGCATGGAGCGTGGCCCGGTCATGATTCTGAGTGAATTTGTCTGCGTCCACGCCCAGAACATCAACCAAAAAGGCTGAAAAAGGCAGGACTTTGGCTGCAAAAGCCTTGGCAGAGCTGTCGTGTTCGCCCAGCAGGAAGGGATAATTATGCGTTAAATGCGAGGCACATGAGGCGCACAGCGTAATAATGTAGTCGTATTCTCCAGCCATGGCTGCAATATTCTGACTGGCCACATCAGCACAGGCTTTTTTCTCGCCCATCATCTGCAAAGGCAAGCCACAGCAGGATTGATCCATGGGAAAATCCACGTCAACATCATGGGCAGCCAAAACTTTAAGTGCGGCTTCAAGCTGCTCCGGATAGACAAAATCCTGCACACAGCCTGAAAACAGGGCAATGCGGTACCTGGGCGCGGCAACATGAGGTTTCAGTTCTGCAAAGCGGTCGCGGAACGGCTTGGCTGCAATGGCTGGCAGGGCCTTAAAGCCATGATCCTTGGCAAAGATCTGCGGCAAGTGGCGGATATATTGCGTACCGCCAGTAAGTGGACGCTGGGCAGTCTGGGCCATGCGCAGAAAGGAGTGGAACAGCTTGCGGTTTTTCATCAGCTTGGCCAGCAGCAGTGAAGGCAGGGGGTGGCCATCTTCGTCCAGGATGCGGGCATGGATTTCTTTGATCAGCCTGGGCAGATCAATGCCCGCAGCGCAGATATGCTTACAGGCCTCACAGTTGATACAGTTCTGAACCAGGTTTTTGGCCTTTTCCTTGCCATGGAAAAAATAGGTCAGAATAAGGCCAATGGCGCCGATATAGATGTGTCCCATCTGATGTCCGCCAACCATGCGATAGACCGGACACACATTGGCGCAGGCACCACAGCGCACACAGCGCAGAACCTGTGAAAAAAGCGGGTCTTTGGCCAGTTCACTTCTGCCATTGTCCAGAAAAACAATGTGCATTTCTTTTTTGCCATTGGGTCCGGTCTGGCACTCATTGGCCCCGCTGATCCAGGTCACATATGAGGTCAGGGCCTGGCCAGTGGCGTTTTTGGTCAGCACGCGCAAAGATTTGAGCGCATCTTCCAGGGTGGAGCAGAGTTTTTCAATGCCAGCCAGGGCCACATGAACACGGGGCAGGGTGGTGACCAGACGGGCATTGCCTTCGTTGGTCACAATGCCAATGGTGCCGGTTTCGGCAATGGCAAAGTTAGCGCCGCTGATACCCATGTCTGCATCAGCGTATTTTTGACGCAATTCACGGCGTGCCACCTTAACCAGGCGCTGAATGTCTGAGGACTGATCTTGCTGGGTGACCTGGGAAAAAAGTTCAGCCACCTGGTAGCGGGACAGGTGAATGGCGGGCATGACCATATGGCTGGGGCCTTCATGACGAAGCTGGATAATCCATTCGCCCAGGTCTGTTTCAGTAATTTCCAGGCCATCTTCTTCCAGACGATGATTAAGCAGGGTTTCCTCTGCGGTCATGGACTTGGACTTTACGATTTTTTTACATCCATTGTCTTTGGCAATGCGTGCAATAATTTCGTTTGCCTCGTCACCTGTTTTGGCCAGATGCACATGCACACCATTGGCCTCGGCCTTGGCTTTGAAATCAGCGTAGAGTGTATCCAGCTGTCCAATGGCCGCGTCCTTGGACTGGACCACTTCCTGTACCAGGGAATCTATATCATAGCCGCTAAATGCATTGGCCCGGCCTACAGGGTAGGCAGTGGCAAATTTGTCCATGGCTCCGCGTAAAAATGTATTGTCCAGGGCTTCACGCAGTTCCTTATTGTATTCGGATAGATTTTTGGCGTGCTGCATTAGTTGTCCTCCAGAATAAGGATGTGCAGTTCCAGTGGCCCATGAACGCCCAGGGCCAGAACGCGCTCAATATCTGCGGTGCGGCTGGCTCCGGTCACAAAGGCCAGGTAATTGGGCTTGGTATTCATGTATGTCTTGAGCTGACCATACATGCTTTCAGCACTAGGGTGAATGCGGGATGTGTGGATAACACAGACATGAATTTCACTGATCATGGTTGCCAGGCGCAGTTCTTCGCTGGACGAATCCAGAACCAGGGTGCCGGTTTCTGCAATGCCGTGGTCAGCCACGGTAAAGCCAATATCAATGCCTGCCAGATGGTTGCGCAGACCATCTTTAATGACAGCAACCTGGCGATCTCTGGCCTGGGCCACCAGTTCGGCCATGTCTGCATCTGACAGGCGCGGAGCCGCAATAATTTTGTTCCATTCTTTGAGTTCGCACAAATCTTTGCCTTTATCAGACAACGATTCTTCGCAGCCACTCATAAGGAGCTGACACGCATCTTTGCTGATGCACAGATCAACCGTGTAGGCAATGGCCTGGGCCATGGAAGAGATTTCCACCACTGTGGCGGAGACAGCCTTTGCCTTGGTGCGGAATTTTTCTAACATTTCCGGAGTTGTTCCCATACGTCCTCCTGGGATGAATTCGTGTGGCAGTAGTGATAAACCGAATTTATAATCTTGGGTAGTAAAAATAAGTGTTCGTAAATTTACCGTGTTGGATCGCCAGGAAGCGCAGATTTGCTACCCATAGTTCAATACAGGGCTTTTGTGCTTAACGCATGGCCATGAGCCGGGCAATGCGGTCTTCTGTGGCTGGATGGGTGGAAAAAAGGCTGGCCAGGCGCGAGGTGGTCAGCGGATTAACAATAAACATGTGCGAGGTGGCTGGTGTGGCTTCCTGCATCGGTACCATGCTCGCAGCCTGCTGGAGTTTGGCCAGGGCAGAGGCCAGGGCCTGGGGCTTGCCGCATAATTTGGCTCCGGTTTCATCGGCCATGTATTCCCGGGACCGGGAAACAGCCATCTGAATCAGCATGGCCGCAATAGGCGCAATAATGGCCAGGGCCAGGCCGCCAAGCATACTGCCCCC
>JAAYGZ010000132.1 GCA_012727515.1 Desulfovibrionales bacterium | reverse complement strand
TTTAATGCTTGTGGCCATAAGCTATGCCTTACTTCCCTGGTGCACCTCGGGCACAGAACTGGTCGGAGTGGCCATTATTTCCGGTCTTGGTGGCGGCATTGCCATGCCTTTACAGGCTGCTCTTATGTTTGATCTTTCCGCACCCAGGGCCAGGGCCATGAACCAGAATCTGCTGGTAGTGATGATGCAGGGGGGATTTTTCCTTGGCCCTCTTTCAGGAGGGTTCATTTTAGAGCACTGGAATTTTACTGTGTTTTTTGTCCTGCTTGCCGGGCTCACTGTGCTGTCAGCAGGGCTTTTACTATGGCTCCGGCCTCAGCAGACCCACTGATACCCATGCGATACCCATGCTCCACGACGTGTTTGCGCCCTTGTAGCCACCTTGACCAGGGTCTTTTTATGGCCGCACATTGACATCCCGGATAGGGGCCACTAGTTTCCACTTTTCTTTTGTCATCAAATCGCCACTTCCGTGGAGTTTCATGCAGTCCCAAACACTTATTCATTATCTTGAGCGCACAGCTCCTTTGCACCTGGCTGCGTCCTGGGACAGAAGCGGGGTGCAGATTGCGTCGCAGTTGTCTGAAATCCATACACTCTGTGTGGCCCTGGACCCCACGGAAAGCACGGTGCGCCGTGCTGTGCAGGCTGGCGCTGATTTTTTACTCTGCCATCATCCCCTGAGTCTGCGGCCTGATCTGCCACGTCGTGTGGATAGTTTGTATCAGGTCCTGCGGCTGTGTCTGAGCCATGATGTGTGGCTCTATAGTGCGCATACTTCTCTGGATGCCAATCCACACGGACCAGTAAACTGGCTGGCGGATGTCCTGGGCCTGGTCAATCGTCAGGTACTTGAAGTGACACAGCGTGAAAACGCAACGCTGATGCGCGTTCATGGGGCTGATTTGATACAGGAGCGCCTGGCCGCGCACTTTGGTCCGGAGCAGATGCGCGTACATGGAACCATGCTGGAGCTTGTGCTCTGGCCAGAAGAGTTGGCCAGGGTCCGCACACTCCTTGGTGATGCTGGTGCAGGGCTGGCCCATGAAGAAATCCTGCTGGCTGCTCCTGCTCGCGCATTTGGCTTTGGCTGCATTGGCGAACTGCCTGCTGCACTGCCTTTTGAGGAGTTTGTGGCCGCGCTGAAGCCATATTTTTCTGTTCAGCCACGCCTGATAGGAACGGCGCCTGCTGTGGTGCGCAATGTGGCCTATTGTCCTGGTTCAGGCGCGGACCTGGCTGGTCGCGCATTTGCCCTGGGCGCGGATGTGTATTTGACCGGGGACGTGAAGTTTCATCAGGCCCAGGACATGATGGACGCTGGCCTGATCATGGATGTTGGTCATTTTTGTCTTGAAGAAGAGATGATGCGTGTCTGGAGTATGCGTCTGGCCCAGGACCTGGCCTCAGATGCCGTGCAGGTTGTTTTTCTTGATGGGCGTGATCCTTTTGCGCAAGCATGATCCCTGGCGTTCCAGAGAGTATTTTTAGAGAAGGAGAATAAATCTTGAGTATGTATATGAAGCAAATTGAGCAGCTTGTGGTGCTGCAAAAAGTGGATTCTGAAATGATTACCTTGCAGCGTGTTCTGGATGAAGCGCCAAAACAACTGCAAAGCCTTCAGGAGAAACGAGACTATCTGCAACAGCAGCATGATGTGATTCAGGACAAGATCAATGTGCTGTTGGAGCAAAAAGGAAAAATTGAATTTGAAATTGAAAATGATTCACAGCGAATCAAAAAAAGTAAAAACAAGCTCATGCTGGTGGAAAACACCAGAGAATACCACGCCATGATGCATGAAATGGATACCATGGAAAAGATGAATCGCCAGCGCGAAGAAGAGCGCGCAAACTTGCAGGCTGATTTGTCTGACCTGGAAGGGCGCAGAGATGCTTTGCAAACAGACATCAGCGAGCTTTCTGGCTCCATTGATGCCCAGCAATCAACGCTGGACAAAGAAATGTCTGAAAAACGTGCCCGGATTGCTGTGCTGGAAAAAGATAAGGCCAAGGCATCGGCAGCTGTGCCTGCTCCTATTCTGACCCGCTATAATTTTATCCGTGACCGCATTGCCAATCCGGTTATTGTTCCTGTCAGCGAAGCCGTGTGTCAGGGCTGTCATATTGTGATCACTCCTCAGGCCTATATTGACCTGCAACGGGGTGAACAAATACTCAGTTGTCCTAATTGTTTGCGAATTATTTATTGGGAACGGCATTTCGCAGAAACTGAAGCAGAATAAGATATACGGAGTCGGACAGGCTATCGCTGCCAGCCGCAGGGCTGGGGGAGGAAAGTCCGGACACCACAGGGCAGGATGCTGGATAACGTCCAGCGGGGGCGACCCCGGGACAGTGCCACAGAAACAAACCGCCCTGGTGCATCCAGGGTATGGGTGAACATGTGGGGTAAGAGCCCACCAGTTGTTGCGGTGACGCAGCAAGCTCGGCAAACCCCATCTGGTGCAAGACCAAATAGGAAGGTGACCGGCCCGGTCATGATCCTTCGGGTAGGTTGCTGGAGGCAGTGGGTAACTGCTGCCCTAGAGGAATGATAGCCGCCTGGTATCAGGCACAGAATCCGGCTTATGCCCGGCTCCGTATTTGTACCTATGACATCTTCACTTTGGTCCATTGTTTTAGCTGCAGGGCAGGGAATGCGCCTGGCTGCGTCAACAGGCGGCAAGCGCAAGCAATTTCTGCCTTTTTGCGGCGCTCCCATGTACTGGCGCAGTGTACAGACCCTGGCTCCGGTGCCGGCCCTGCGCGGTATTGTCCTTGTTTTTCCTGCACAGGATTTTGACGTGCATGTGGCTGACCTGGAGCGTCTGGTTCACCAGAATGCTCCTGGCGTGCCTGTACATGCTGTGCGCGGTGGAGATCGCCGCCAGGATTCTGTGCGTCATGGTCTGGCTGCTGTGCCTGGCGAATGTGACCAGGTTCTGGTGCATGACAGTGCCCGGCCTTTTTTTTCCGCGTGCCTTGTTCATGCCTTGTGCACGGCCCTGACAGAAAGTGTCCAGGGTGTTGTGCCAGGCAGTGCCCTGACAGATACAATAAAAGAAGTTGAGGCAGACGTGGTGCAGCGCACGCTGGATCGATCACGCCTGATTGGGGTGCAGACTCCGCAGCTTTTCAGGACGTCTGTTTTGCGGGCCACTCATGACCGCGCCCTGGCTGAAGACTGGCAGGTCACTGATGATGCCAGTATGCTGGAACTGGCCGGGCATGTGGTTGGAATCGTGCC
>JAAYGZ010000131.1 GCA_012727515.1 Desulfovibrionales bacterium | reverse complement strand
GACCAGACCTTTTTGCTGAGCAAGGACATTGCCAAGCAGATTGAAGAAAAAATGACCTACCCTGGCCAGATCCGGGTTACTGTTATCCGTGAAAAACGGGCCGTGGGGATTGCCAAATAAGGTTTTTACTGTGCGCTTACTTTTCCTGGGTGATATTGTTGGAAAGCATGGGCGGCAGATGGTCACAGATCATCTGCCGCTTCTGCGTGCCGAACTGGGTCTGACAGCAGTGCTCGCCAATGCAGAAAATGCATCGGGTGGCCTGGGCCTGTCTGCCAAAACTGCCTATGATCTGCACCGGGCCGGGCTTGTGGCCCTGACCACGGGCAACCACGTGTGGAAGTTTTCCGACCTTGTGCCCGTGCTGAACGCAGAGCCCTGGATCTTGCGGCCAGCCAATTACCCAGCCCCGGCTCCTGGACGCGGGCTTGGCATCTATGATCTGGGGCCAGAGCACCCGCCCCTGGCAGTTATCAATCTTCAGGGCCGGGCTTTTATGGAGCCCATTGACTGCCCCTTTGCCACCGTGGAGCGCCTGCTTACGCACGTGCCCAAGGAGGCTGTGTGCATTGTGGACATGCACGCTGAAGCCACCTCGGAAAAACGCGCTCTGGTGCATTTGTTACGTGGCCGGGTCCATGCAGTGCTGGGCACGCACACGCACATTCAGACAAGCGACGCCTGCATTATTGACAACCATACAGGATATATCACAGATCTGGGCATGTGCGGCCCTGTGGACTCGTGCCTGGGCATGGACAATGCCGTTATTCTGGAGCGTTTTCGCACTGGACGGCCCCAGCGTTTCATCCTAGCCCAAGGCCCGTGTGCTTTAAGTGGCGCGTTGCTTGAAATTGAACAAGGACAATGCCGAAGTATTTCGGCCTGGACATACACTCCAAACACACTGGATTAAATTATGACTGATATGGACATAGCACGACACATGGAACAAATTCGGCGCGGAACCGTTGAAATCATCAACGAAGAAGAACTTATTGCCAAACTGTGCCAGGGCAGGCCACTGCGTGTGAAAATCGGGTTTGATCCCACAGCCCCTGACCTGCACCTGGGGCACACGGTTGTTATTCAAAAGCTCAAGCACTTTCAGGATCTTGGCCATCAGGTCATTTTTCTCATTGGTGATTTTACCGGCATGATCGGCGACCCCAGCGGCAAATCCGAAACGCGCAAAAAACTGACCCGCGCTGAAGTGCTGCTCAATGCTGAAACATACAAGAAACAGATTTTTAAGATCCTTGATCCGGAAAAAACTGAGGTTGCCTTTAATTCCACCTGGATGGACAAGCTCACAGCAGCAGAATTTGTGGAACTCTGCTCCCGCTACACAGTGGCGCGCATGCTGGAACGCGATGATTTTGAAAAACGCTTTAAAGGCAATCAGCCCATTGCCATTCACGAATTTCTCTATCCCCTGGCCCAGGGCTATGATTCTGTAGCTCTGCGGGCAGATGTGGAACTGGGCGGTACAGATCAGAAATTTAATCTGCTCATGGGTCGCCATCTTCAGCGTGAGCATGGCCAGCCCGCGCAGATTGCCATGACCATGCCCATTCTGGAAGGTTTGGACGGCGTACAGAAAATGAGCAAATCCTTGGGCAATTACGTGGGCATTGATGAAGCTCCGGCAGAGATGTTTGGCAAGCTCATGTCCATTTCCGATGAGCTCATGTGGCGCTACTATGAGTTGCTCTCAGACAAAACCCTTTCTGAAATCGCCATATTGCAAGAACAGGTTGCCAGCGGCGCTCTGCACCCCAAAACAGCCAAAGAAGACCTGGCCGAAGAACTCACTGCCCGTTTTCACAGCCCCCTGGCTGGTGCTGAAGCCAGGCAGGGCTTTAATGCTGTTTTTGCCCACCAGGGCATTCCTGAGGATATTCAGATTTTTGAAGCCAGCGAGGGCGTGCAGCTTGTGGATGTATTACATGCCAGTGCGGTGTGCGCATCCAAAAGCGATGCCCGGCGTATGTGCAAGCAACAGGCCGTGACCATTGATGGACGCAAGGAAGAGGACTGCGGCTATGTTTTTGCCAGTGGCGAATATATTCTTAAAATTGGCAAAAAACGGTTTTTGAAACTTCTGGTGGCTTAAGAAAGTGCTGATTAATTTAGTCATGTATAGATCCTCCAATCAAGTTGGAGGATGACGGAGGAAAAATCTCGTCATTGCGAGAAGCCTCAGGCGACGAAGCAATCTTAGTGGACGGGCGCAGCCCATGCGTCCAAGATGGCCACGCTCACTCCGTTCGCTCTCCATGGCGGGACATAAAATGGCGTCATTGCGAGTTTATGCCCTAGGGGTAGAGCCGAAGGCGACGCGGCAATCTTGTCGGACTTGGCAGAGACTACCACCAAGGCAAACCCTACCCATGCGCACAAGATTGCTTCCCGCTTCGATTCCTCGCGGTCGCAATGACGAATTTCGGTATAAGCAGCGTTTCCCTAAAAGGAGCATTCATGCGTACAATCTGGACTCAGGCCTGTATTTTGGCCCGGATGGTAAAAATAGAACATTCTGTCTTTGCCCTGCCTTTTGCCTATCTGGGTATGCTCTGGTCTGCCCAGGGCTGGCCTGGCTGGCGTGTATTTACGGCCCTGACCGTGGCCATGGTGGCGGTGCGGTCCTTTGCCATGGCCATGAACCGGGTTCTGGACCTGCCTTTTGATGCGAAAAATCCGCGCACTCAGAACCGGCCCCTGGTCAGCGGTGAGCTGACGCTGAAGCAAACCTGGATTTTTATCAGCCTGTGCGCAGTCATTTTTCTGGGGGCCTGCTGGTTTTTAAATTCCCTGTGCCTGGCCCTGGCACCTCTGGCCCTGCTCTGGTCTGCCCTGTACAGTCTGACCAAGCGCGTGAGTTTTTTATGTCATTTTTTTCTGGGCTCAGTGCTGGCCCTGGCACCCCTGGCTGGCTGGCTGGCCGTGGAACCAGTGCTTTCTCTGGCCCCGGTGCTTCTGGCTTTGGGCGTCACTCTCTGGGTTGGAGGCTTTGATATTTTATATGCCTGCCAGGATGTTGATTTTGACCGCAGCGAGGGCCTGCATTCCCTGCCGGCCAGGTTTGGCATTCCCACGGCCCTGGCCCTGTCCACCTTTGCCCATGCCGTAACCGGAGTTTTCTTTTTGCTGGCTGGCTGGGCTGCTGGCGCAGGGCTTGTC
>JAAYGZ010000130.1 GCA_012727515.1 Desulfovibrionales bacterium | reverse complement strand
ACCTAATACGCATCTTTGCACTTAGCGCCTGCTACGCAAGGCTGGTTGTGGGGTGCAAGAACCACAAACCATGGAGGTTTTGATGGCTACATTTACACGGCGAGGGTTTATGAAAATTACCGGGGCAGGCGTTGCGGCCATGTCCCTGGGACAACTGGGGTTTGATCTGAAGCCCGCCTATGCGTACGCAAAAGCGCTGAAGATCGAGGGGGCCAAAGAAGTCATTTCTGTCTGTGGCTTCTGCTCCTGTGGATGTGAAATCATTATGCACGTGAAAGATGGGAAGATGATCAGCTCTGAGGGTAATGCAGAGTATCCCATCAGCGAAGGCGCACTGTGCCCCAAGGGCGCAGCGTTTTACAGCATGCATGTCAGTGACCACCGTGTGCTCACGCCCAGGTATCGCGCTGCTGGCAGCGATAAGTGGGAAGAAAAGGACTGGGACTGGATGCTGGATCAGATCGCACGTAAGATCAAAGATACGCGCGACAAAGATTTTATTGAAAAAAATGACAAGGGCGTTACGGTCAATCGCTGGGAATCCTATTTTCAGTTTGGCACTTCCCAGATGGACAATGAAGAATGCTCCGTGGCGCATCAGATGTGCCGAGCACTGGGAGGTATATATATCGATCATCAGGCCCGGGTCTGACACTCCCCGACTGTACCGGCTCTGGCAGAGTCGTTCGGACGCGGCGCAATGACCCAGCATTGGATTGATATTAAGCACGCCAATGCTGTTTTGATTATGGGCAGTAATGCTGCTGAACACCATCCCATTTCCTTCAAGTGGGTATTAAAGGCCAAAGACGCGGGGGCCACGGTTGTCCATGTGGACCCGAAATTCTCGCGCACATCAGCCAGAAGTGATTTCCATGTGCCTCTGCGTTCTGGCACAGACATCGCCTTTATGGGCGGCATGGTGAAATATATTCTGGAAAAAGATCTGATTCAGAAAGAATATGTTGTCGAATACACCAATGCCTCTTTTATCATAGCTGACAGCTACAAATTTGAAGACGGCCTGTTCTCGGGCTATGACCCAAAAACACGCAAGTATGATCAAAAACTGTGGGCTTTTGCCAAGGATGAGAATGGCATCCCCAAACGCGACAAGACCTTACAGGATCCGCGTTGCGTGTATCAGCTCCTGAAGAAGCACTATGATCGGTATAATCTTGACACAGTTTCTTCTGTGACTGGTGTGTCTAAAGAAAATCTGCTCAAAGTGTATGATGTTTTCGCAGCCACAGGCAAGCCTGACAAGGCTGGCACCATCATGTACGCTCTGGGCTGGACCCAGCATTCTGTGGGCGTACAGAACATCCGTCTGGGAGCCATGATTCAGCTTTTGCTGGGCAATATTGGTGTGGCAGGTGGTGGAGTTAATGCTCTGCGCGGCGAACCCAATGTGCAGGGTTCCACTGACCATGCTCTGCTCTGGCATATCATTCCTGGTTACAATGCTGTGCCTACCTCGGCCTGGCCTACTCTGGCAGACTACCAGAAGGCCAATACTCCGGTCAGCAATGACCCCAAGAGCGTTAACTGGTGGGGTAACCGGCCAAAGTATATGGTCAGCCTTCTGAAAGGCTGGTTTGGTGACAAGGCTACTCCGGAAAATGAGTTCTGCTATAATCTGCTGCCCAAGGTTGAGCCGGGCGTGGATTACGCCATGATGTTTCTCTATGATCGCATGTATCAGAAAAAAGACATCAAGGGCGGCATGATCTTTGGTCATAACCCGGCCATGAGCTTCCCCAATACCCATAAAGTGCGCGCAGCCCTGCAAACACTTGATTGGCTGGTCATGGGCGAAGTGCATGATACAGAAACTGCATCATTCTGGCGTCAGCCTGGTGTGGACCCCAAAAAGGTCAAGACAGAAGTCTTCCTGCTGCCTTCCTGTCAGCGCGGTGAAAAGGATGGAACAACCTCCAATTCCGGCCGCTGGCACCAGTGGCATCACAAAGGCCCAGAGCCTTCCGGACAGAGCAAGTCCATGGGTTGGATGGTTGTTGAGATCATGAACCGGGTGCGCGCTCTGTATGAAAAGGAAAAAGGCGCATTCCCGGAAGGTATCCTCTCGCACGACTGGATCAAGGAATACGATGCAGAAGAAGTGGCCATGCGCATTAATGGTCGTTTTACCAAAGACGTGACCATTAAGGACAAGACCTACAAAAAAGGCGAGCATGTTCCGAACTTCACCCTGCTTCAGGACGATGGCTCCACCACCAGCCTGAACTGGATTTACTGCGGCTGCTACCCGGAACCAGGCAAAAACCTGGCCAAGCGCCGCGACCATACCCAGACTCCTATGCAGGCCAAACTTGGCTTGTATCCGAACTACACCTGGGCCTGGCCGATGAACCGTCGCGTGCTGTACAACCGTGCTTCTGTGGATGTGAACGGTAAGCCCTTTAACCCGGATCTGCCGGTTATCCTGTGGGAAGACGGCAAGTGGATTGGCGATATTCCAGATGGACCAGCTCCACCAATGGCCATGGAAGGCGGCAAGTATCCATTCATCATGCAGACCGAAGGCCACGGCGCACTCTTTGGCCCGGGTCGCGTGGATGGACCATTCCCAGAGCACTATGAGCCTGTGGAAACACCGCTGACCAAAAATCCGTTCTCCAAGCAGCTGAGCAGCCCGTGTGCCAAAATGCCCAAGAGCGATATGGATCTGCTGGCAGCGCCTGGCGATCCAAAGTTCCCCATTGTGCTGACTACATACAGCCTGACCGAACACTGGTGTGGTGGCGGTGATACCCGTAATACGCCATACCTGCTTGAGGCTGAACCACAGCTCTATGTGGAAATGAGCCATGAACTGGCAGAAGAAAAAGGCATTAAAAATGGCGACGTGGTAGTGGTTGAGAGTATTCGCGGCAAGGTCGAAGCTGTGGCCATGGTCACAGTGCGCATCACCCCCTTCCAGGTAGAAGGCAAAACCGTGCATCTGATCGGTATGCCTTTCTGCTTTGGCTGGACTACGCCTGGCGTAGGCGATGCCACGAACCGCTTGACTCCGTCCGTGGGCGAACCAAACGTGACCATTCCGGAGTACAAGGCGAGTCTGGTGAACATCCGTAAGGCCGATAAGGTCACGGAACTGGCAAGGTAGGAGGGACAGATATGGCAAAATGTATATTCATCGATACCACCCGCTGTACGGCTTGCCGTGGTTGTCAGGTGGCGTGCAAGCAGTGGCACGACCATGAGGCTGTGCCCACCCTGCAGACCGGCACCCATCAGAATCCGCCGGATCTGACCCCTCATAACTTTAAACTGGTGCGTTTCTCAGAGCACAAGATTGATGGCCGAGTACATTGGCTGTTCTTCCCTGAGCAGTGCCGCCATTGCCTGCAGCCAGCCTGCAAGGATACGGCAGACATGTATGTGGAAGGCGCCATTGTGGTTGATGAGGCCACTGGCATTGTGATCTGCACCGAAAAGACCAAAGAACTGACCAAAGAACAATGCGATGAGATCATTGATTCCTGTCCGTACAATATCCCGCGTCGTAACGAGAAAACCAATGAGTTGACCAAGTGCGACATGTGTATTGACCGTGTGCAGGCCGGCCTCATCCCCATGTGTGTCAAAACATGCGTGGCTGCCATGAGCTTTGGTGAACGCGAAGATATGCTCAAGGTCGCAGAACAACATCTGGAGCGGGTCAAAAAGACCTTCCCCGAGGCAGAACTGCTGGATGCTGAAGACCTGGGTGTAGTTTACCTTGTCAGCCATCCCCGTGAGATGTATCACAAGTACGCACAGCGGGAAATTCGCCCCCTGAACAGGGCTGACTTCCTGGCCGATCTGACAAGGCCTTTCAGAAAGGCCCTGGGCTAATCCATCCATCAACATGGCCCGTCGGATTTCCGGCGGGCCTTTTCCTTTAAGGAGGCTGCATGCCCTCTCGTGGACATTCGGAGAAAAACACAGCGCTGACTCAGATGGCGCAACGTCTGCACCCTTTTCGGGAGATGATTGAACGATTTGGCCTTTTGCTTGGCAAGCAGGCAGAGCTGGCCGCATCGTTCCAACCAGTGGACCTGGATGCGTTTGTGGTTGATGAAGACGCATTTTTACAGGGAACCCCGTTGGTCAGCTTTGTGCAGCCAGATGGATTTATCCATTCTTTTCAGCACGCCTCCAAGAAGATATGGCCTTTTATGAGCGTACTTTTTCCTGCCTTGGCTCCTGGATTGCAGACCCTTGGCCAGCTAGCAGACACCGATCCCCAATGGGTCGGCCTTGGCGTACAGGCCATGACGCATGGAGATTCTGCTGCCCTGGAACAGGCCGCAGCTCTGGCCGGGGTTGCTCCAGACTTTTTGCTCATGGCTTTGCGCGCAGTTTTTGCCCCTTGTGTTACTGCGCACAAGAAAATTCTAACTGCTCTGGCTCCCATGGACTTGTGGCGACATCCGCATTGTCCGGTCTGTGGTTCAGAAACTGACATGAGTAATCTGGAAAATCATCCAGACCCGTCGGAGTTTCTGGTCTCCAAAAGTGGCGAACTGTGGCACCACTGCCCAAGCTGCACACATCGCTGGCGTTTTATACGCCTGACCTGCCCTTCATGTGGCAACGCAGAGCATGAAACCTTGCGTAAATTTTCATCTGAAGAACTGCCGCATGAGTATTTTTACGCCTGCGACAAATGCCAGCACTATGTGCCGGGCATTAATCTGGTCGAGCGGATTGATGTGGTGGATTTTGATCTGGCAGCCCTGGGCCTTATTCATCTGGATGCAGTGGCCCAGTCCAAAGGATATAAGCCATTGTCTCCGGCCCCGTGGGTGGCCATGGATTTTAACGACACACCCTGAGCTTAGTTTTTTGCTCTGGCCGTACTATCTGGCCGCTGGTCAACCATGATGGTTGGCTGGCGGCTTTTTTAGTGTCTGCCAGAAATCTGAGGCACAAAGGCGCACAGGGCCTGGGCCAGAAGGAGCAGGAGATCTGTGTTGCGGGAATTATAGCGCAGCTCGCATTCTTTGATGTACAGGGGAAAATGTGAGGCCGGAATGCCGCGCAAGTGGCGCAGGCGTTTTTTGGTAAAGGCCCAGAAGGGTGAGCTTTCCACGGGCAGACGTTTGTCGGCATGGGTGATATGTTGTGCAGGCCAGAGTCCGGGGCCGCATGAAATAAGGGCCTGATAATGTTTGTAGGGCGCAGTATATACCACCTGGCCGATACTTGCTGTTTTGAGGCAGAAATTGAGCTTAAAATGGAGCAGATGCTCGGCTTTGATCTCTGGTAACAGGTCGCACAGCGTCATTTCGCCCATTTCAATAATGCCAAAGACCGGCGCGTTGATAATTTCGGTTGTTGGAGCTGGATTGCCAGGGCCAGGCCAGATGCCTGCTGCGTAAAATTGGGCCGCATCCAGGCTTTGGGCCAGGATGGCGCGGCGTACCGTGTCCACGGCCTTTAAGATGGTGGCATAGCTGACAGACATTTCTTCAGCTATGAGGGTTGGCGCCAGTTCCAGGGTAAAGAGCTTGAGAAACCACAGCCATTCCTGGGCATTAAAGGCGCCCCGATTGAGAAAACGCCGACTGAAATCATGGAAGGTGTATCCGCAGCGGCTACAGCGGCGGCGTTTGTTGGCCAGACGATATAATTTTCGACTTTTACATAATGGACAGTGCCGTTGGTGGTTTTTCCAACAAAATTCCAACAGAAAATTTCGGGCTGAATTTTCTGATAAAGTCAGTTTATTTAACCTGTTTATATCTATTTTTGAATCTGTATTCATTGTAAAAGCATATAAAAGATACTTGTTATGCTAAAGATAGCATTGGTATGCCACAAATAATGTATTCAAACAAGATATAGGCCCGTGGCGATTTGTGCGCACTGTGTTTTTGAATGCATATTTTTTGGTTTTTCATAAAAATACTTTTTATTTCAGTTAATTATTTTCATCTTTTTGCTGGGGACAAAGTGTTGGGTTGTTGCTGGTCTCTGGCTTGTGCTCGTAGCATCCTTTGGTAGTGACGTGGAGACTTATCACCTTCACCCTGACCACTGGAGCGTTCATGT
>JAAYGZ010000129.1 GCA_012727515.1 Desulfovibrionales bacterium | reverse complement strand
GACTTCAACCTTGGCAAGGTTGCACTCTACCACTGAGTTACTCCCGCTTAACGGAGAGACCAGGCGTGCACGTTATATGTGCTATGCCTGTTGTAGATTTTCAAAGAAAGGATGGAGCGGGAAACGGGATTTGAACCCGCGACTTCAACCTTGGCAAGGTTGCACTCTACCACTGAGTTACTCCCGCTCATAAAGGCATGTCATCTTCTCTGCCTTGTGTTTGCTGCTGTTTTCTTTGCTCATGCATGATGAACAAAGCAACAACAGGCGAAAGGCTTCCTGCTTCAGATCATGATGAAAGTCAACCACAAAAAATACATCCTGGCAAAAGTTTCATGCACACAACCAGGCTCATAGCTCAGAACTGCTGGCAATGCGTTGCAATTCTTCTTCCATAAAATGCTGAAACCGTTGTTCTGCAAATGCGCCAGATTCGGCGGCATTGCTCTGCTCTGCATTTTTGGTCCTGGCCTTGAAAAATTCCATGCACATGCCCCGCTCTGCCCGGCTCCAGGTATCGCTTATTCCTTGTTTGGCCCTGGATTCCAGACCTGTTCCAGGCACTGCGTCATGATCACGCATGGCATGTGACCAATGAACAACATGCCAGTACTGCAAAAAAAAACGATCCAATATAATAAACAGCCATTGCGCAGAACTAATTGGCCCGACCTGAATACGCCGGCTGCCCATTTCCATACCCAGAACACGAGTACGCAACAGGGTTTCACCCCGAAAAAACGCGCCGAATCCGGCCACAGCCCCTCCAAGAACAGTGAAAATACCCAGCCCATGCCCCAGGGCTGCGGCATCGACCGCAGCTCCAGCCGCAGCCCCTGCTGCCGCAGCTGCTGTGGCCAGCTTGGTCTTGCTGAGTCCAAAAACTGTCCAGGTAGTATCAGAAAAAACATCTTCGCGCAGGACTGAGTGCTCAGGAAGCACAAAACTTCGTCTGTCATGCCGAAACAAATCACACACCTGCCCATGCAAGCGCGTTTCTTCATCACGAATCTGATCTTCCAACTGTCTGGTCAGCCTGGCCTCCACCTCTGCGTCGCGCTCTGCCTCCTTGACATTGCGTGAGGCAGACATCGCCAGAACACGGTTCAGAAATCCACACAGCAAGGCTGCACATTCTGTGTTGCGTTGTTTCCAATTCCGCACAAAAGCATCAATTACCCGGTCCAGGGGCTGCTCCCAGTCCTGGTCTAAAACCCGCAAACTCTCCAACAGGCGCAGGCGTTCAGCAAAGGTGGCTCGCACAGCATGAAACACGCGCACCATATGAAAATACTTGCGCAGTTCATTTTTCCAGTCCTCCAGAAAGCCTTCTTCCCCTGTTTTGCAATTAAGAATTGCCATGCGCGGTCTGCCTGTGCGGCGTAAAATTTCCATTTCCGCCACATCAACACGCCGTAGCGGCCTGGATGCATCAAGCACATAGATAATGCCCGCTCCCCTGGCCACAGGCCCAAGCAACTCACACTCATGCGCCAGACCAGGATCATGCCTGTGTTCGCCTATAAAGTGCTCAAGGGCCTCAGCTTCATCCCCTTCATACTGGCGCAACCAGCCCAACAGATATACCGGGTTTTGAAAGCCGGGAGTGTCTGTAAAAACAATCACAGCCTGGCCATCAATATAAATGGGATACTCTTTGGCCGTGGTGGTTTCGCCTGGACGCGGGCTGATGCGGATACGATCATTTTCCACCAGGGTTGCAACCACGGAGGACTTGCCTTCATTGGGATGGCCAACAACTGCAAAACCAGGAACACTAGGCATGGTTTTCCCCTGTTGGAACAGCAAGAATATCAACGCGCAGCGGAGCAAGTCTGCGCACAGCCTCGTGCCACACGCGCTCTTCCTGAGGGTCAGGCGGAGTCAGCCACTGCTCTGAGTAAGGACGCCCGGTCAAAACAAGAAACACGCTGCGGCCACGACCCTGATCATGACCAAAGCGGGCCAGAGCCAAAAGCGTTTGGCGAATGGGTGGCTGCCAGGCCTCAACAACCAAGACATAGCGCTCATGCTGGCCCAGCCAATCCTGCCCGGCGTACTGCGTCAGAATTGCCTCCACCTCCCCTGCCTCCAGCTCAGCCGCCTCAATCACAGACAACCCATAGCCACTGACCTGACCAACCAGGGTGCCAAGGCGTGCTTCCTCAATGCAGCCCTCAAGTTCAGGGGGGATGATGGCCACACAGCCCAAAGGCGCTACAGCCGGGGTTAGGCGCATGCTCTGTTCTGCCAAGGGCGCAGGTTCTGGCCTGGACACAGGCAAAGGCGCGGTCTGAGATTCGGACGAGCAGGGATGGTCAAGGAGCGGGGCCTGCATTCTGTCAACAATTCTGGACAAATCAGGATGAACAAAGGCCTGCCTTATGTGTGACAAGGCATGGTGCGCCACTAAAAACAACAGCACACGGGGAACCAGGCCATAAAAGAAAAGACACAGGCTTAAAAACGGCCACCAGGACGCCAGGCTTG
>JAAYGZ010000128.1 GCA_012727515.1 Desulfovibrionales bacterium | reverse complement strand
CGCAGTGTAGCTTTCTCCGGCATGGGTCAGCACCCCGCGCAGATGGGCAGCAGGGGTCAGGGTATGGGCAATGGCCAGCAGAAGTTCTGCGTTATCCGGATGCACGCCAGAGCGATGCCCGTCACAGTCCAGCTCAATAAGCACAGGAATGGGGCCATGAGATTGTGCATACCCAGCCACTGCCCGGGCCTGCTCCACACTGTCTAAAAGAATGGTCAGGCGCACGCCGCGCTTCAGCAAGGCCCCAACCCGTGGCAGTTTGCACGGGCTTATGCCCACAGCATAGGTCAGGTCTGTAAGGCCGCAATCTGCAAAAAACTCTGCTTCCCGCAAGGTCGAGACTGTGGCTGGCCCCTGGGGCGTGGCAAGCATACGCCGCGCAATGTCCATGGACTTGGCAGTTTTTAAATGCGGGCAAAAACCAACTCCGGCTGCTGCCAAGCGGTCACGCAGGCGGGAGATATTGGCATTCATTTTTCCTTCATCAAGCACCAGACACGGCGTGGGGACCTGGGCCAGGGACATGCTCTCCGGAGCTAAAACAGAAGAAACAGCAGTGGTCATACAAATACCTCGCAACTGGCTAGACTTTGCTGCCACTGGCCCAGCGCAGGGCAGATAAAAATCGCGAGCGAAGCGCAGTGCTCCACACCAGGCGCTTGACCGGAGGAAGTTTCAGGAATCCTCCCACCAGGGCTCGCATAAAGGCCTGGGTTGTGCTTTGGGGATTATCGAACAAAAATGTGTGGATAGTGTCGCGCTCCAGGGCTTGCAGCATAACCCGCTCAAAACTGTCTGCCGGATGCAGAACAGTGTGCTGGCGCGGTTGCAGGGTTATGGCTCCTGTTGGGCAGCGCAGAGCGCACACCCCACAGCCCAGACACAGATCGCCAATCTGCGCTTGTTTTGCCTTGGAATGAGCTTCTTTCTGGACCAGGGTAATGGCTTCAATAGGACAGGCCCTGGCGCATAGTCCGCAGCCAGTACACAGTGCGGGATCAATCGTGGCCTGTACACTGGCTGTGACCAGAATCCCCGGATAGCCTGTTTCCCGGATACCACGCAGCAGATTACAGCAACAGCCACAACAATGACAGATAAAACCCACATCCCGGCGCACATTATCTGCTGACAGGGTCAGTCCCAGGTCACGGGAGCGCTCCAGAATGTCGCGCATCCGGGCCTTGTCAATGGATGTGGCAAACCCATTACGAATCAGAAATTCTGCCCCGGTTCCCAGGGACGTACAGGTTTCCATGGGCGTGCGGCAAGGCGCATGGCCCAGATGATGCTTTTCATGGCGACACGAGCACAGGCCAAGGGCAAACGTTGTCTGATCTTCAATCAGGGCCGAGGCTTTTTCATAATCTAAAATTTCCACATGCTCGCCCAGGGCCTGCTCATGGGGCAGGGCGCGCATGACAGAAACTTCCTGACCAGCCCCGAAATTGGCACGCAGAAAATCCTGCTCCCCAAACATATAGGCTTCAAATAATTCGGCCCATTGGGCCAGAGGCAGGTCCGCGCCAGTGCGCATCATGGAAAATTCAAAAAAACCAATAACAATGGGACTGACCATGTACTGGTACCCTGCTCCATCCCAGATATCTATAACCAGGCCCTTGGTACACAGGGTTTCCAGCCGGGTTTGCAGTGCTTGTTCCGGCTCGCCAAGCATGGTGGCAATGCGTGATAAAGACGATGGGCGATAGGGCAGACGGCTGACCAGGTCAGCCTCATCCGGGGTGTAGAGATGCGCAAGCAGGTCACGAAAAACAGGGGTCCAGGGCGTGCGAACAGGGGCCTGGTCCAGGCGATGTCCTAGCTGCTGATATATATCCTTGCTGGCAATATGACCCATGGTGTGCTCATGCGTGTTTAAGAAACAGGAGCTTGTTCAGACAGGGCATCAGGCTCTGGTGCGTCCGGATACCGCTCCTGACTTAAAAGAACGCCCAGAAAAACAACTCCTGCTCCGGCAAGCTGTGACAGAGTCAGGCGCTCACCCAGGCAGAGCCAGCCCAGAACAATGGAAAAAACAGGAATCAGGTTGATAAAGGCCGAAGCCTGCCAGGCCGGGAGCTTGCTGATGCCAAAATTGTAAAATCCGTATGCTCCAATGGAAATGCACAGACCCAGGTACAGCACAGCCACTGACGGCCCCACAGGAAATGACGTGGGCAAAGGTGTTGATGGCAGAAACAAAAAAGGAAAAAAGAAAATCACGCCCACTGCAGCTTGCACCGCAGTCATAAACCAGGGCGAATAGGTGGCGCAGAGCCTTTTCATACTGACCGTGTATCCGGCAGCGCAGACCATGCCTAAGAACTCTAAAAAATTGCCCAACATGGGATTGGGGGCTGTTTCTGTGCTCTGGCCTGAAATACTGACCCAGGTCACTCCGGCCAGGGCCAGAATCAGGCCCACCCAGGAGCGCGGGGTCAGGGTTTCATCCAGACAAAACCAGGCTGCCACAGCAACCAGCAAAGGCAGAGTCGCGGAAACCATGCCTGCTTGCGAGGCAGTGGTCAGGGTCAGGGCCTGGCCCT
>JAAYGZ010000127.1 GCA_012727515.1 Desulfovibrionales bacterium | reverse complement strand
TGGTGCCTGATGTGCACCGCGTGTTGCAGCAGATGAGCAGGTTTACTCAGGCTGTGCGCAGCGGAAGATGGACCGGATACACTGGCCAGCGCATACGCGATATTGTCAATATCGGGATAGGCGGGTCAGACCTGGGTCCAAAGATGGTGACTCATGCCCTGGAGTATTACCGTACTCCTGAGCTGAATTTTCATTTTGTCTCTAACATTGATGCCACGCATATCGCGCAGGTACTGGCGCGCTGTAATCCGCAGACCACGCTTTGTATTATTGCCTCTAAAACATTTACCACCCAGGAAACCCTGACCAATGCGCATTCAGCGCGGGATTGGTTTTTAGGCAGCGGGGCCGGTGAAGCAGATATTGCCAAGCATTTTGTGGCCTTATCCACCAATGAGCCAGCAATGCGGGCCATTGGCATTGACCCGGCCAATATGTTTGCCTTTTGGGACTGGGTAGGCGGCCGTTATTCACTCTGGTCCTGCATTGGTCTGCCCATTGCCTTGTCCATAGGCATGGACAGGTTCCTGGAGCTTTTGGCCGGAGCCAGGGCCATGGATGAGCACTTTCTTTCTGCGCCTATAGAAAAAAATATCCCTGTGCTGCTGGCTTTGCTTGGGGTCTGGTATCGTAATTTTCATGGGTTTTCGTGCCATGCTGTGCTGCCCTATGACCAGTATCTGGCTTTTTTACCAGCCTATCTGCAGCAGGCTGACATGGAAAGTAATGGCAAGAGCGTGACCAAAGCTGGTGAGCCGGTAGAATATGCCACTGGCCCTGTTGTCTGGGGCGAGCCAGGCACCAATGGGCAGCATGCCTTTTATCAGTTACTGCACCAGGGGCCAACGGTTGTGCCCTGTGATTTTCTGGCTCCAGCGCGGCCCTTGCATCCTTTGGGGGACCATCACGCCATGCTGCTCTCAAACTTTCTGGCCCAGACCGAAGCCCTGATGCGCGGGCGGACTCTGGAAGAAGCCACAAAAGAACTTGCGTCCCTGCCTGCCTCCAAGGCCCAGGCCCTGGCTGTGCACAAGGTTTTTCCTGGTAATCGCCCCTCAACCTCTTTTATCTATGAGCAGCTTACGCCACGCATTCTGGGGACAATTATTGCTATGTATGAGCACAAGATTTTTACTCAAGGCGTACTGTGGAATATCAATTCCTTTGACCAGATGGGCGTAGAGCTTGGCAAGCAACTGGCCGGGCGTATTTTGCCTGAATTGCAGGGCCAGGTTGCTGGGGCGCATGACAGCTCGACCAGTGGCCTGATCACCTATCTTCGCCCTTTTCTGGCGCGTGGGCAGGAGTAGGCGTGGGTATTTTTCTGTTTATTCCTGCCTGCCACATTGACTATGAAGCTTAATCCTTTTCGTGTTGACCCTGCACATCCCTTTCAGCTTGCCAAGTTTTTATCCATCAGTTCGCTGGTGCTTATTTTGGGCTCAGGCCTGCTTTTGTCTGTGTTTATCACCAATCACGCCAAAACAGCCCTGCTGAAAAAAAATCGTGAATTTGCCCTGCTTTTGGCTGAAAATCTCAACCATCAGATTTATCGGCGTTTTACCCTGCCTGTGGTGCTGGGCTTTGGAAAGGTCGAACTCAAAAGGTCTGATCAGTATGAACGCCTGGACCAGGTTGTTGATTCCACTGTACACTCGTTTCATGTCTTAGATGTGCGCGTCTATAATACAGACGGAGAAGTGGTTTTTGATACCACGCCAGAATTTGTTGGTCATACTGATTTGGGCGGAGAGGCAGTACAGCGCGCGGTATCACAGGGAGAACACAGCTTTGTTCTGGAAAACCACTTACAGCTGTGGGAAACACTTTTTTCACTGCATTTAGAGCCAGGCAATGTGCTTTTGCGTACAGTCTATCCACTGCGAGCAGAGCGTGATCTGAATTTTCGGGATCAGCCCGGACCACTGCTGGGCGTGCTTGAACTCTCCCAGGATATTACCACGGATTATGCAACGATTGTCCAGTTTCAGCGCCTTATCCTGGCAATTATGCTGCTGGGGTCAGCAGCTCTGTATGTGCTTATTTTTTCTTTGATTCGCAAAGCAGATCGGGTGCTGGCCGAGCGCGTGCGCGATAAAGAACGCTTAGAGCGCGAGCTGGTGCAAAATGAAAAACTGGCCTCCATGGGCCGCATGGTCGCAAGCATTGCGCATGAGATTCGTAATCCTTTGGGCATAATTCAAAGTAGCGCAGAATTATTATATAAAAAAGAACAGACCAAGGGTGGGTCCACGGCGCGGATTTTAGAAGCTATTTTTCAGGAGTCCAAGCGGCTCAGCCAGACAGTGAATGATTTTCTGGACTATGCGCGTCCGCGCCAGCCCGCCTTGGAAGAAGTCAATCTGTACAAAGTGATTCAACATGCAGTGACGTTTTTAACTCAGGAGGGCCAGGAACACGAAGTACAGGTTCTTAACGAGCTGCCGGAAGGTTTTATCGTTCAGGGCGATCGGGATTTGCTCTATCGCGGATTTTATAACATAATCAGCAATGCTATTCAGGCCTGTGCAGCACATGGTCAGGTACGCATTCTGCGTGGATGCCATGAGCAGCATAAGGTTGTTTTAATCCGGGATTCAGGTCCGGGCTTTGACGCAACCCTTGTGGATCGCTACATGGAACCATTTTTTACCACCAAAGAACAAGGCACGGGTCTGGGACTGGCCATAACCAGGTCTATTTTTCAAAGCCACGGTGCAGACATGCTTTTGCGCAATGTTCCCCAGGGCGGGGGCGAGGTTGCAATTATTTTTTCTGAACCGTGTGAGTGAGCAGCTATGAGTGAACAAACACAGGGCCATGTCCTGATTATTGATGATGAAAAAAATTATCTGCTTATTCTGGAAACAATTCTGGAAGATGGCGGCTATACAGTAACCGCATTAAGCGATCCAGTCATGGCCCTGGCCTATCTGGACGAGGCTGAGATAGATGTGGTGGTCACGGATATGAAAATGCCGGGCATGACAGGCCAGGAAATTCTGGAACACGTGCGCAAAACCTTTCCCCATATTCCAGTGCTCATCATGACAGCTTTTGGCTCTATTGACCGCGCAGTGGAAGCTATGCGCAGTGGAGCCTTTGATTATATTGCCAAGCCTTTTGCCAATGATGAAATTTTACTTTCTGTGCGCAAGGCCTTTAAACTTTCCCAGGCAGAGCAGCAGAATAGATTATTGCGCGAGAGCCTGGCAGAAAAATTTGGCAAGCATTCTATTATCGGCAATTCAAAGCCCATTCAGGATGTGCTGACCCTGGCAGGCAAGGTTGCGCCTACCCGGAGCACAGTGCTGGTAACCGGAGAGTCTGGCACAGGTAAAGAATTGGTGGCCAGGGCCATTCATGTGGCCTCAGAGAGACGAGATATGCCCTTTGTTTCAGTCAACTGCATGTCTCTTAATCCCGGCGTACTGGAGAGCGAACTCTTTGGCCATGAAAAAGGCTCTTTTACCGGAGCAGTGGCGCGTAAGCGCGGCCGGTTTGAACTGGCGCAGGGGGGCACGCTTTTTCTGGATGAGATTGGGGAGCTTTCTCCTGAAATGCAGGTCAAACTACTGCGCGTCCTGCAAGAGCGCATTATTGAGCGCGTGGGCGGCACTGAATCCATTGCCGTGGATTTTCGCTTGGTGGCAGCCACCAATAAGGTCTTGCACGAGGAGATTGAGGCAGGACGGTTTCGGGAAGATCTTTTTTATCGACTGAATGTGGTCAATATCCATCTTCCGCCGTTGCGCGAGCGGCGGGAAGACATTCCTATTTTAGCCAATCATTTTCTGAAGAAATTTTCTCAGGAAAACAACAAGCCCATGCAGGGCTTTACGTCTGGGGCCATTGATTATCTTTCAGCCTATGAATGGCCGGGCAATGTGCGCCAGCTGGAAAATGTCATTGAGCGCTGCGTGGTCTTGTCTGGGCGGGATGTTATTGATGTCCATGATTTGCCCGCAGAACTGCGTGACGAGGAAATGCAGTTTAAGAGCGCAGTGGATCTATTGCCCTTAAAGGTTAATCTGTCAGATACACTGGAAAAAATTGAGGCTGCACTTATACGCCGCGCCTTGGTTCATGCGGGCTTTGTACAGGTCAAGGCCGCAGAGCTGCTCGATGTTTCAAAAAGCCTGCTCCAATATAAACTTAAAAAATATAAAATCCCTGCCAAATAGATAGGGGTGGACTGTCCACCCCTATTTATGATTTTTTTAAGGAAATGCTGATTAAGTCTGTCACTGCGAGAGTTTAGCTGCGCGGCAACCAGGACCAGTCGCAATGATGTTATGGTTTGCGCAATGTTTTCTTAACTACGGCTGATGGCTCCGACCGGACAGGTGTCAATGGCTTCATCAACACAAGCCGCAGCAGAATCTGGGTCTTTAGGAAAGGCCTTTTCGTCATCGTTTAAGGCAAATACTTCCGGACAAACTTCCACACAGGCTTCACAACCAATACATTCATCCTGATCAACAACAATGGCCATGGTTCCTCCACGGTTTTAGGTGAGTAATTGCAGATACATGACGCAAACATACGCCGCGTACTGTGCAGGGCGTAGTCTTTTTCCAGGTCTGAGGCAAGATCTGACCTGCCGGGCTGATGTCTTTGCACGCAGTTTGAAAAATATACGAGTAGATTTGTAACAAGGCAAGTTTACTGGATTATTTTTGATCGATCAGGCGTTCAGCCTGGCTCTGGTTTTATTTTCCGATGCAAAAGTCAGCAAAAACCATGTTCAGTATATCTTCTGACCTGATTTCTCCTGTCAGTTCACCTAGAAGGGTGCAGGCCAGATCCAGGCGTACTGAGAGTACATCGTAGGGGGTTTGGTTGTGGAGATCATGCAGCATGTCCGCAAGCTCTGCCTTGGCCCTGGTCAGGGCTTCATACTGGCGCAGGTTGGGCACAATGGCCCCTTCAGCAGGGGGTGCGCTGACTAATTGCTGGCGAATGGCCTGGAGCAGGGCGTCAATGCCCTGACCATGGCGGGCTGAGATGGGCAGCACGCGCTGCTCACTCCACGGAGTATGACACGTCCAGTCAGGCATGGCTGTGAGCAGGTCTATTTTATTTGCCCCAATGAGCACAGGAGTTGTGCTGTCCAGCAGGGCGTAATCCTCAGAGCCTGGGCCGTGGACAGCATCAATAACCAGAACCACGATCTGAGCTTGGCCCACAAGGCTGAGGCTTTGGGTTATGCCACAGGATTCAGCCTGGTCTGTGGTTTCGCGAAGCCCGGCTGTATCCACCAGGCGGATTGGCAGGCCATCCAGAAGCACTGTTTCTTCCAGGTAATCGCGGGTTGTGCCTGGACTAGCGGTGACAATAGCACGTTCACGGCCTAAAATGGCGTTGAGCAGGCTGGATTTACCTGCATTGACCTGTCCGGCCAGAACCACCAATGCCCCATCACGCCAGCATCGATTGCGTTCATAACTGGCGACGAGACTGCCCAGCGTATCATGCACGGCCTGGATACGCGCAGCGCATTCTGCAGGCTCCAGGCAGTCCACCTCCTCTTCGGGAAAATCCACTGCCACGCAGAGCAGGACGCGCAGTGTTTCAAGCTGCTGGCGCAGATCACGCAGCAGTGCGCCAAGATGGCCAGTAAGTTTGCTGCCAGCCAGGGTTGCTGCGGTTTGTGACTGAGCGCTGATGAGCTCCATAATTGCTTCAGCCTGGGTCAGGTCCATGCGGCCATTAAGCACGGCGCGTTTGGAAAATTCTCCGGCACAGGCCAGACGCGCTCCCTGCTGCACACAGGCATCCAGGATGGCCGCTAAAACCGTTGTTCCGCCATGACCATGAATTTCCAGTACATCTTCACCCGTAAACGAAGAAGGACCAGGCATGAACACAATCAGAACTTCGTCAATAAACTGTCCGTCAGGATGGCGAAGCTGGCCGTGATGCAGGTGATAAGGACGAAAAGCTATCCTGTGCGCCCGTGAGGAGTGAAACAGCACCTGGCCTATACGGGCAGAGTCTGGTCCGCTCAGGCGAACAATGCCAATGGCTCCTTGTCCGGGCGGTGTGGCAATGGCAGCAATGGTATCAGTCATGGTACACTCCACAGCGGTAAGCGCCTGGAGAGAGATTATTCCTGGAGAGCTGGCGAAGTTGATGAGTTTGTCTGTGGGCGTGTTGCGCGCTGGCCTGGCTTATGGCGTTTAACAGGCACAATGAGCACTCGTTTTAACGGGCCATCACCTTTGCTGCGCGTTTGTACTCCCCGATCTGGCTGCAAGGCCACATGCACCACGCGGCGATGATAGGAGCTAAGCGGTTTTGTGCTCTGTACTTTACCGGATTTTTTTGCCTTTTCAGACAAGACCAAGGCAATACGCTCCAGTTGTTCTGCCTGTTTCTGGCGGTATTCACCTGCGTCAAGCTGAATGCGGGGGCTGCGAGGCCAGGTTTTGGCAATGATGCGATTGGCCAGGTATTGCAGGGCCGTGATGGTATGCCCATCCCGTCCGATAACCAGGCCGGAGTTTTCATCATCAGCAATATGTACCCGGATTACCTCTGTATGAACATGCACAGTAAGAATGGACCCAGGGCAGATGGGCTGAAGCAGATTGCGCATAACCTCTCGCACCGCTGTTTCCAGACTGGCTTTATCCTCAGCAGACATGGGTGCTATTGTGTGCGGGCTGTCTTCGCCCTCGTCAAAATCATCCAAATCATCCAGGACATCAGGCTCGCTCGTGTGCAGGGCTTCAGGCTCAATGCTAGGTAGAGGCGCTGGCTTTATTTCAACTGGCTGCACAGCAGGTGGTGGCACTGGCTTGGCTTCTGGCTCTGCCCTGGTGAGTGGGACTTGCTCTGGTTCTGGGGTGGTCGAACTCTCTAGTATGCGTTTGCGAACACGCACCAGAGCTTTTTTAGCGCCCAGGCCAAAAATACCTGCTGAGCCTCCTCTAAGGATATCAATCTCCAGGGACTCGCGTGATGTTGCAAAATAGCGGCAGGCATCCTCAATAGCCTGGTCAACAGTTTTAGCTTGAAATTCTCGGTACATACTTATCCCTTCTCCTTGGGGGTGCTTTGGTGGTCGAGGTGCGAAACAAGGCAAGCCGGGCAGGTGGTAGCTCCCCGGCTTAGCAGCTATTTCGATCTTCTGATCATCATCCACTGCTGGGCAATGGACAAGACATTGTTCACCAACCAGTACACGACAAGTCCTGAAGGGAAGTTAAGGAAAAGGAAGGTAAAGATAACAGGCATAAACATCATGATCTTAGCCTGCATGGGATCGCCTGCTGGCGGAGACATGCGTTGCTGCAGAAACATGGTTGCGCCCATGATCAAGGGGGTAATATAATAGGGGTCTTTGGCCGAAAGGTCTGCCAGCCAGACCAGATCCGTAAAGGGCAGGGTGGGAATAAATGCCGCATGACGCAGTTCAATGGCACCCATCAACGCCTGGTACAGGGCAAAGAAAACAGGAATCTGCAAGAGCATGGGGATGCAGCCACCAGCAGGATTAACCTTATAGGTTTTGTAGAGCTGCATGATTTCTGCATTCATTTTTTCACGGTCATCTGCGTATTTTTCGCGGATTTTACCCATCATGGGCTGAAGTTTTTTCATCTGTTCCATGGACTTGTAGCTTTTATGTGACAAGGGCCAGAACAGAATCTTGATGATAATGGTTAAGATAATAATGGCAACGCCATAGTTATGAACATAGGTATAGAGAAATTTCAGAAATGTATTGAGAGGCTTGGCAATAAGATCAAAAAAACCATAATTGATGCTGCCTTTGAGGTTTTTGGGCAGGGCTGTCAGATAGCTCTCGGTCTTTGGCCCCAGATAATAAGAGGCGGTACGCAGTTGGGTGATGCCAGGGTCCAGGAGGATCTGGTCGGTCATGGTCAGACGATAGACCGTGTCTTCGAGCTTGGCGCGTATAATCATATCCGCTGAGGTTGGTACCAGCCCGATCAGGAAATAATTGCTTTCAATGCCACCCCACTGAGCAGGCCCGGCTGATTCCAGGCCAAGGCCCAGGTCTTTCTGGCTGTCTTCGGTAGTGAGTTTGTCCGCAGCCATGTAGGCAATTTTAGTCAGGTTATAGCGGTCGCCTTCTGCAGCCAGGTTAGAGCTGGAAACAGAAAAAGCCAGATTGCCCTGGATCTGGGCCGGGGTTGTATTGGTGATCTTTACATCATCCTTTATTTCATAGCTGCCACCTGTGAAGGTCAGGGTGCGGGCCACGCGCACTCCACCAACTTCACCGGTTAATTCGATGGAGCCTGATTGACCGTCAGCAAGAGTAAGATCGCTGCCCTGAACACTCCACTGGCCCTGGGCCCAGGTAGGCACAGCGTTCCAGATCAGGCCCAGCGGAGCCTTGGAGACAGACTGGGCAGTGACGAGGTCAATATTTCTGGCATCCGGAGCAATACTTTCTTTGTAATTTTTAAGAACAAAGCTTTGTAAAATACCACCTGCGGAATTGATGGTGGCCGCATAGAGCGGGGTATCAATGGTCAGTGTTTCTCCGGCCGGAGAAAACTGTGCGGTGGGTGTTTCTGCTGCACCGGGCACAGGGCTTGCTACCACAGGCGCAGCGCTGGGCTCGGTCTGGTTGATGATTGTATCAGTTTGGTTGTCTGTAACCAGTGGGGTAACCGGAGGAAAAAAATAATTCCAGGTCAGGAGCACCAGCAGGGACAAAGCGACTGCGAGAAAAACACGCTTATTGTTATCCATGGATATTTACTCTTTTTTTGCGATGTTGAGTGGGGGAACAGGGTCATAGCCACCGGAACAAAGAGGATGGCAACGGAGTAATCGGCGCACTGTCAACACGATTCCATGGACAACCCCATGGGACAAAATAGCTTGTCGTGCGTATTCAGAACATGAAGGAACAAAGCGACAACATTGGGGATAGAGCGGGGAGATCAGATACTGATAGAATTTAAGAAATGTTGCCAATACCTTGCGCATGTACAGGACTCCGATCCATCAAAGGCAGCTTGCCAGGGTGCTTATTTTTTGCAGCAATACAGTCAATTCTTCCTGGACTTGGGAGAGATGTAAATTCCGAACATTGAGGCCACGTTTGGGCACAACCACAATATCAGCGGAAAGAGAAATATGATGCTGATGCAGGCGGAAAAATTCCCGGATAAGCCGCTTGGTCCGATTTCGTGCAACAGCATTGCCGATTTTTTTGCTCACAGCCAGGCCAAGGCGCCAGGCTGTGTTCTGGTGTTCGTGCACAAAGACAAACAGTACAAAATTTGCGGAAAAAAAACGACGGCCCCTTTCATAGCAACGACAGAACTGGGGCCGCCTTGTCAACCGATAAAAAGAGGGAAATGTTAGAGTGCTAATCTTTTTCTTCCTTTAGCTCTTCTGCGACGCAGAACAGCCTGCCCGTTTTTGGTGCGCGAACGGACCAAAAAGCCATGTGTTCTTTTGCGCTTGGTGGTGCTTGGCTGATATGTTCTTTTGCTCATGACTATTCTCCTTCAAAAAAAGTAAACAAACTGACTAGCCAGAAAGCGTGCTTTCGTCAAGAACACGACATCTGATAATTCTGGCTGTTCAGGCGCGTGAAACAGATGTGTTGTACTTTAGTTTAGACGCGCTAACGTGCCGAATACTCAGGACCCAGCTATGGCATCAAGAAAGGCCCGGTGTCGCTGGTCATAGGGCGGGAAGCCAAAAAAAGCTGAGCCAGAAACCAGCACATCAGCTCCCAGTGTAAAAAGTTCACGGGCATTATCCAGGGTCACTCCACCATCGACCTGAATCAGGGTGGAGGCGTTTTTTTCCTGGATCATTTTTTTCAGATCACGAATTTTATCCCGACAAAAAGGAATAAAGGACTGGCCGCCAAAGCCGGGATTGACGCTCATAATGAGCACCATGTCCAGTTGGGGCAACACATATTCCAAAATGTTCAGGGGTGTGCCTGGGTTCAGGGACAGACCAACCTGCATTCCACTATCCCGGATAGCACTCAAGGTCCGTTCCAGATGCAGGGTGCTTTCCGCGTGCACACAAAGAAGGTCGGCCCCGGCCTGGGCAAAATCCTCAATATAGCGCTCCGGGCGTTCTATCATGAGGTGCACGTCAAAAAACAGCGAGGATGCCGTGCGCAGAGCCTTAATCACTGGTGGTCCAAAGGTGATATTGGGGACAAACAGACCATCCATAACGTCCCAATGGACCCATTTAAGGCCGGCTTTTTCCAGGGCTATCAGTTCTGCGCGTAAATTGCCAAAATCTGCTGACAGAAGCGATGGAGAAAGGATACACTCACGCATTAGTCCTCCTGATCTCCCATTTTAAAGTCCACCTTGATTTTAAACATTTTTTCCGTGGGCAGGTTAAGGATAGCTACCCCTGTTCGGCGTGTGATTTCAGCCAGGGTTTCTTGCACATTTTCCCAGCTAGGGCCAATAAAGGTAAACCAGACATTTTGGCGGTGGGCACGCAGGTAATTATGGGTGACCCCGGCAAGCTGGTTAACCTCGGCAATAAAGTGGTCCAGCTTTTCTTCTGGTACTGCTGCAGAGCACAGGGTTGAGTGAAAACCCAACTTGTCAGATTGAAAATTGGCACCAATGCGGCGGATAACACCTTTTTCCGTCAAGGCACGGACCCGGGCCAGGGTTTCTGCTTCGGTCAGTCCGACCTGACGGCCAACTTCAGCATAAGGTCGAGATTCCAGAGGAAATCCAGTCTGGATAATATCCAGAATCTTTTTATCAAAATCGTCCATAGCATCCTCACCTTACAGGTTTTTGGCGGCTCGTCTGGGGGTATAGGAGCACAGGGGTTCTTCGGCCATATAGTTATCGTTCATGGTATAGGCCCTGGCCCGACATCCACCGCAAACCTTGTGATACTCACACACCCCGCATTTTCCCTCGTATTCGCTTTGGGTGCGAAATTGCTGGAACTGTTTGGAGTTACGCCAGATTTCTGGAAATGGTGTGGTCCGGATATTGCCGCAATCAAGTTCCAGATAGCCACAAGGCTGAACCTGACCCACATGGGAGATAAAACAAAATCCCGTGCCTCCAAGGCAGCCTCTGGTCATGGCGTCCAGACCAAAGTTTTCCGGGGTCACGGCAAGGCCCTCTTCTTTGGCCCGTTGACGCATAATACGATAATAATGAGGGGCGCAGGTGGCTTTTAAGTGCATACTGGTGGTTTTACGGAAATCATAAAACCAGTTGAGGACATCTTCATATTCCTGGGCCGTAATGACTTCAGCTCCTAACTGGGCAGCCCGGCCCGTGGGTACCAGCAAAAAAATATGCCAGGCCGCAGCTCCAATGCGCTCGCACAAGTCAAAGATCTGCTTGAAACTACCCAGATTGGCACGGGTCACAGTCGTATTGATCTGAAATTCCAGGCCAGCTTTTTTGAGCAGCTCAATACCGCGCATGGACGCATCAAAAGCACCCGGCACACCGCGAAACTCGTCATGACTGGCTGCATCTGGTCCATCAATGGAAATGGAACACCGCTGCACTCCGGCTTCCCTGATCATTTGTGCTGTTTCTTCAGTAATCAGGGTACCATTGGGCGACATGACACAGCGCAAGCCCTTGTCCGTGGCGTAGCGGATCAACTCATAGACATCCGGGCGCATCATGGGATCGCCACCAGTAAAAATAATGATGGGATTGCCCACTTGGGGAAAGGTGTCGATAAGGGCTTTGGCCTCAGTGGTGCTCAGCTCGCCCTCATAGGGTTCCAAATGGGCTTCGGCCCGACAATGCTTGCACGCCAGATTGCACGATCTGGTCACTTCCCAGGCAATGAGCTTACAGGCAGGAGTGCCATCAGCAAGGGTATGGACCATACCACCTGGATGTTTGCCAGGATGCCCTGACCCCGGGCCATCTAACGGCCCAGCCTGTGGAGCATGGTGATGTGGATGCTGGTTCATGCGATATGTCCCGCCTTGAGCAGGTCCTGGGTAAAGTAAGACAAAATCAGCTCCGCCCCGGCCCGCTTTAAGGCTATCAGGCTTTCCAGAGCCACCAGGGTTTCATCAATCCAGCCCAATTGTCCGGCAGCCTTGATCTGGCTGTATTTGCCACTAACCTGATAGGCAGCCACGGGCAGATCAAAATTGTCGCGTACCAGACGGATAATATCCAGGTACGGCAGCCCTGGCTTGATCATTAAAATATCCGCACCTTCTTCCACGTCCGCTGCTGCTTCCCGTAAGGCTTCCCGCCAATTGGCCGGGTCCATCTGGTACGTTTTGCGATCACCAAATTGCGGGGCACTTTCAGCCGCCTCCCGAAAAGGGCCGTAAAAGGCTGAGGCATATTTTACCGCGTAGGACATAATGGGCGTCTGGGCAAAACCATTGGCGTCCAGGGCCTGGCGAATGGCTGCTACCCGGCCATCCATCATGTCCGAAGGAGCAATGATGTCAGCACCGGCCTGGGCCTGAGCCAGGGCCCT
>JAAYGZ010000126.1 GCA_012727515.1 Desulfovibrionales bacterium | reverse complement strand
GTTTTTTGACTGCGCTTGTCACCTGGGCTGCCATGTCTGGATTCTGGCCAAACTGCACCCCGCCTGCTCGTACATTAGGGCAGGAGATATTGACTTCCAAGGCTGCGATTTTTTCTTCATGGGCAAAAATTCCGGCCAGTTCAGCAAATTCATCGGCTGTCTGGGCGTATAAATTGGCAATAACCCTGGCCTGAGCAGGAATGTAAGGCAGTTTGTTCTTGAGAAATTTTTTTACGCCCACATTTTGCAGTCCAATGGCATTGAGCATTCCGCATGATGTTTCTGCAATGCGCGGCATGGGATTGCCAGTGCGCGGGGCCAGGGAAATGCCCTTGACGCACAGTGCGCCCAGATCGGCCAGGTTGCCATAGCGCATAAATTCCAGACCATAGCCAAAGGTGCCAGAGGCCGTGATTATGGGATTAGCCAGGGTCAGTGCCCCTAACTGAACAGTCAGATCCATGATTATTCTCCCAGCTCAATATCGCGCACGTTAAACACAGGGCCGTGGACGCAGCTTTGCACATACTCACCCTGCATTGTCCTGGCCACGCAGCCCAGACAGGCTCCAACACCGCAGGCCATGCGATTTTCCAGGGAAATTTGCCCGTCTGTGCCATAACGCAGGCAGTAGGTGCGAATAACTCTGAGCATGGGTTCTGGTCCACAGGCCAGCACCTGACCTGTTCCGGCCAGGGCCTTGATGCGCTCTGCCAGGACCTGTCCAAAGGCCTCAATGTCTGCTTTTGATGTCTGTTGCATGGCCTGGCCGGGGATCTGGGCAGCAATTTCGGCAAACGGATAGGCCTCAAGGGCCAGGCGATGGCCAAAAAGCAAGGACACATTGCCTGGCTTTGTTTTGGCCAGCATGACAAAAGGAGCAATGCCAATACCGCCAGCAACAATAAGATTGGGCCGTGTTGCATCCAGGCGAAACCACTGGCCAAGAGGTCCCCAGACCACCACGCCCTGGCCTGGACGCAATTGAGCGAGTTTTTCTGTGCCGCGACCAACACACTGAAAAATAATACGCAGACCTGATGCAGACACATCACAAATGGAAAAGGGCCTGGGCCAGATCAGTTCTGTGCCCCAGTCTTTGGGCCGCAGCATGACAAATTGTCCGGGCTTGCAGGTCCAGCCTGGTGCAGACAAGGTCAGTTCAACCAGGCTGGGGTCAGGGCCAGGGCAACAGGACAGGACTTCAAGTTCCTGACACGGGGTGCGGTCTGTCATGTATTCTCCTTAAATATCTGCTGGGGTGTGTTGTGCGCGGTTTCTCCGGCCATGCGCTGCAATTCCTGCTGGCGGTCCTCATCAGCAAGCCTGGTGCACAGAGTAAAGGTGGTTCCGTCATGAACTTCCTTGCGAATGGCAAAATGCTCATCAGCCAGGCGGGCCAGTTGGGGCCAGTGCGTAATAAGAATGACTTGCTGCTGGCTGGCCAGAATGCGTATGCGTTCAGCCACCTTAATTAAGGTCTGGCCGCCAATGCCGGAATCCACTTCGTCAAATAACAGGGCCGGAAGTTGTTCTTTGGCCCGCAGACTTACCACGGCCAGTAAAAAACGGGACAACTCACCGCCAGAAGCAATGCGGTCCAATGGCTGGGCCTCAAGGCCAGGGTTAGGCACCCAGAAAAAACGGGGACGCTGTTCTGCAATCTGGCCTGAGGGGTGGGTAAGAGCGTCAGCGTCCGGGGCAAGAGCAAAACCCACGCGTCCGGCATGAATGATCTGGGGCCGAAATTCCACCATGACCTGTAAATGCTCAGAAAATCCAAGCTGAATAAGCTCGTGTTCCAGGTCTGTGCTCAGGGTCTGGGC
>JAAYGZ010000125.1 GCA_012727515.1 Desulfovibrionales bacterium | reverse complement strand
GCTGTCCAGACTGGCCTGGTCGAGCAAAATGGGACGGCCACGCCATTCCCGCGCCACACCCTCACTATCAAAACCGACATCCAAATGTCCCAGATACAGGCACGCTGTGGAAGCAGTAACAATCAGGGCCGTGGTCCCATCTAGTGTTTTTTCTACCACAGGATATGGGGCTTCGGCTTTTTTATTGTAATTGGACAGCAGGCTATGGCTATGGGCCCCAACAACAATATCCACTCCATCCACAGCCTGGACCAACTGCCGGTCAACTTCCAGACCCAAATGGGTGACCGCAATAATAATGTGTTCATCCTGGGCCGTAAGCTCGGCTACTGCCTTTTCTAAGGCCGCCTGAACACTGGGAAATTCTACACCAGGTCCAGGAGTGGAAGTAAGGGGCACTTCTTCGGTAACCAAACCCACAATGCCAATTTTGCGTCCTTGGCGTTCGACAATGATATACGGCTTGATCTTGTCCAGGGCCGGGGAATCAGGACGGGGATCAAAAACAACATTGCCAGCCAACACCGGAGTCTTGAGATCTTCTACCAGACGCAGCCAGGTCGCCCAGCCATCATCAAACTCGTGATTGCCGGGAATAATGGCCTGATAACCCATCGTGTCGATCAAAGCTGCTGGCATCCGCTCCTTGTGTTGGGTCCAAAACAAAGTGCCCTGAAAAATATCACCACCATCCAAAAACAAGGCATCGGGATTGTTCTGACGAATGGCTCGCACAGCCTGATCCAAACGAACGTATCCTCCCCGGCCTCCTGGGCACAGAGCATCATAACAGGTCATACCTTTGTCTGTAACTCCTGCATAAGAAGAATGCACATCATTGGTATGCAAGACAGTCAAAGTACAATCTGCATCAGGAAAAAGTGGAGCCTGTAACGTGCGACTGGTAATCTGCATGTGTGAGGCGCAGCCACAGAGAAGAACAAGCAGGGCCAGGCCCCCAAAATAGGAGAAAATATTTTTTTGAAAAAATTGATCATGCGTCATGGATGTTCCCTCACAGCAGCGCTATCCGCCAAAATTACAACCAGGCCAGTAATTTCTCCAAATGAGAAGCCAAGACGCTCAAGCCAACTTGTTGATTTTATTTTTGCGTATGCCATTGTCCATGTCCCTTCAGCGTCAGATGTTCCTGCTTGGCTATTCATAAACTTCAGTCAGATAACAAACTTAAGGCTGTAAGATTTGGTATTGCAATCTGACAGAATACATTCATTACGTAATCCAATCAAACAAAAATATTTGCCAATATATGTACATGCTGATAGAAAATAAAGAAGTTTATCAACCTAATCCGAGGAGGAAAAGATCATGAAGCGATTATCAGGATTGCTGGTCATTATTTTTCTGCTGATTGGAGCATCGTGTGCCTGGAGTGCTGATTTTTATGTGAACAAAGAGTCTGGCAAAAACAGTTTTGCCGGCACCAAAGAAGAACCATTCAAAAATTTACAAAAAGCCATTGATAGTGCTGCTGACGGCGACACTATTCATGTGGCTTCTGGCAATTATTGCGGCATGATGGACAAAGGACAAATCAAGTTGACCAAACAACTCGCTATTCTGGGCGGGTATTCTCCTGATTTTTCTGAGCGAGACATTCTTAAACATCGCACAACAGTAATTCCCATAAAAAAACAGGATACACATCGTGATGGAGCTGTATTTTTAATAGAACAAGGCAATAAAGAAGGCACTACTCATATTGATGGACTTATTTTTGATCAGGGTGACACCAATGATTATCACGAAACAAAAGGTAAGCCCGAGGGAGTAGATACAGGAATCTTGTTAATTCCGCCCACCAAATCATCTGCCACAGCCATTCCTACAGTTGATATTGCCATTATGAAAGGCAATACATCTGGAGATTTTACTGTGAGCAATTGTGTCTTCAATAATGCCTGTCTCTATGGAATCTGGGTTGCACAGGGCAAAGGCACCTTTACTGCCAAAAATAACGTGTTCACCGCCAACCGCATGTCTGCCATGGAAATCCGGGGCCGGCTCAATAATCGCCATGCCGCCAAGGCACATATTACTGACAACACAGTGCTGTTCACCTGGAGCCGCACCACGGAAATGGATGATATGGGCTATGGAGTTCGGGGTATGACTGCCTGCGATTATGTCATCCAGGGCAATATCCTGGCCCTCAGCACCTTTGCCGGCTATGACAATACTCGCATTGATTCTGACCTCAAGGAAAGAAAAAATGTGGCCCTGGATAACAATATATTCTTTTTGAACAAAGAGGCTGACATGACTGCTCCTGGCAGTGGGAAATTCATGCGCCTGTGGGTAGAGGAACATTTTGAAGATTTACCGGACCTGGATGTGCCTGGCACGACCTTTACCAGTGTCGAGGGCAATGTTGGCCTGAACTCGGCCGATCCACTTAAAGATGTATTAAATCTGGCCTACCTGGATGGATTTCTCAGCGCTTCCTATAGCGAAGTCACCAGCTATGATGCAGACTCTCCGGCTAATACATTTCGACGCGCCATAGGGCTGAATCAACAAGGGACCATGCAATCCAGCGTAACCATGTGGGCCAATCGCTACCCCCTTGAAGATGCACTGAAACTTTTCGGTGCTGTCAAAGGATTTGGTGCTCAAACACCACAATAAACCTCCTGGCAATAATAGTGTTACGAAACAAGGAGCGGAAGATACGTCTCCGCTCCTGTAGCAACCCATTAAAAAGTATCTAACATAGTGCTATTATATACGCACTCAGCATAAAAAGTGTTTGTACATTTTTCTCATGCTGTTGCTTACAATACGGTCAGGAATAAAGTTAGATTATAATTTATCCTGAGCATTATAGATAGACACGCCAGCTTTCTCAAAATCATTTAATATAGTGATAATATTTTCAAAAATTAGTTTTTTAACAGAATTTAATATTTCTATAAATACCAATGGATACAAGAATTTGGTTACGTATTTATCGCACGTCATAATTTTATTTCATACAGCAAAATAAAGGAGTCACTATGAAGACAGAAAATATCTTTTCCGGAGCCAGGATAATCTTACTCTGTGGAATATGCGTTCTTCTTTTTGCATGTCATGGTTCACGCTCTGGCAGTGTTCAGGATAATCAAAATGAAGTGTCCAGAAAACAAGGCCATTACACACAACGACAACCCGGTTTGCGTGAGCTACAGCAAGCACCGCATACGCAATCTGGACAACATAGCTTTCCAATGGGCAGGCCATATAATTTTGCTGAGTTCAAAGAGCGATACCGTACTGTTGGAACCACTCCTGAAGGAGCAGTGCGCATGTATTTTGACGCACTGTATTCGTACATAGAACCTGTCAGGCAACAGGAAGGGGCAAAGATGCT
>JAAYGZ010000124.1 GCA_012727515.1 Desulfovibrionales bacterium | reverse complement strand
GACGCGACAACAATCATGGAAAAACTGGCACCAAAAGCAGCGCCCTGAGACAGGCCCAGGGTAAAGGAAGAAGCCAGTGGATTATTTAAGACATTTTGTAAAATAACACCGCTGACCGCTAAAGCAGCGCCCACTGCCAGGGCAGCCATGATTTTGGGCAGACGCAGATATACAATAAAATAGCGCAGGTTTTCGTCTCCTGCAGAAGAAAAAAGAGCACTGAAAATATCAGGCCAGGTTCGAGACACTGCCCCAAACTTCATGCCCACAAAAACAAGAAACACACTGCCCAGCCCCAGGGCCAGAAGAAAAAAAACCTGGGCAGAAGCACGAGACAGGCAGGGCAGAAAAGCGCCTGCCTGAGGTCCAGATTCCATGTTTAGTTGCCCTTATCCAGAGAAAATGGGCCTGGCGGGCCAACCAGGCGCACAAAATCATCGTATTGTGGTGCGCCATTAAACAAGATGAAAATTTCATCGGCCATGGCCGCAGGATCTAAGTCAGGATACTGGTCAGGATAGGCTGTTTTAGCCATAAAAAAAGCATTGATGTATAATAGTTCCGGGTTGTTCCAATAGGAGGTATGGGGCAGAAGCACCCAGGCATTGCCTGATGCTATGGCTTGCAGGCGCTGATAATACTCAGGGTGCACACGAGCATCTTCACGAATAAGGGCCAGCCCATTGGAATCAATAAAGATAAGGGGCGGATTGGTCTGGAGTAAAAATTCCTTGTTAATAAAATGATGTCCTTTCCGGCCTGTGCTGTCCGCCACATTGGCAATGCCAGCCATGCGCATGGGAAAAAAATGTCCGCTAGTGCTTTTAATATCCTGATTGCCCCGGTACGAAAGCCCGCCCACATAGGCCAGGGCCTGTTTTTCTGGTTCTGGCCTATAGTGCAGTTTTTCAGGCAATGCCCTGATGCCCTGAACCAGCTCCTTGGCACGCGCAGTGCAGCCCAGGACTTCGCCAGTGAGCAAAATGGACTCAAAAAAAACCGTTTCATCAAAAGATGTCTGGCCCTGGCTGACCACAATGACCGGAACACGGAGCTTGCGCTGGAAACTATCTGGTTCAGCCGGATCAACAGAGACCAGAAACAAGACATCTGGCTTAAGATCAATAATGCGCTCAAAATTTGGAATGCGCACGGCCCCGCCCTTGGAAACCACAGGCAGATCAGCCACCAGTTTTTTGTTAAGCATGATATAGGGCTTGGATAACTCGTCTTTGTCCAGGTCTTCCACGCCCACAACCCGGTCCTGAGCACCCATAAAGGTCACAAAGGCCATGCTTCCACCCAGCGCCAGAACTCGCTGAATATGATCAGCTGGTGGCACATCCACTTTGCGCCCCATGGCATCAATAACAGTGCGGAATCCAGCCTGTTCAGCCAGGGCTGCTTCAGGCCAGACTGTTGCGGAAAGCATAAACAGGACAAAGAGCAGAATTAGTTTTTTTGCCATATAATCATCTCAACAGCGTAATCAGTGCGTTCGATATACTCTCCATGCTCATTCCGAAAGGCCTCAATATGCGTGCTCACCAATTCTTCATCGGGCTGCACATCATAGCTGCGCAAGGTGGTCAGGCAGGAATCCATGAGCTTGTCCCGGCTATGGGGCACCACCCATTGATCTGCAACAGGCAGGGCTTTGTATGCAAAACCGCGCCGCTCAAGCCAGGAACGCATGGTCTGGGCATTGTTAAACACTCTGGGCGTTAGCGCATAATGCGTAAAAAGCCCGGCCAGAACATCCGAGCGCATACTGTCAGCAAAGCCCATGAACACAACCCAGTCTTTGGCAAAATCCATGAGCTTGTCTGCACTGGCATCTGTTTCAATGGCCGGGGTCATGGAGGCAAAGACCACATCAAAGCTGTCTGGTGAAGAAAATTCATCCCAAGAGCAATTCATGCACGTGATATTGCTGATATTCTGCGTGCTGGCATCTTCGTGCAGGATGCGCAGCATTTCATCAGAAATATCCGTGGCCAGAACCGAGGCTGCTTCCCTGGCCAGGCGAATGGTGTACATGCCACTCCCGCAACCCACGTCCAGAATATGTTTGCCCTGAAAAATCACCCCATTATCTCTTGCCAGGCGCAGCATTCGGGCCTCGTAAGTCGAATCGCCTTCTTCAAAACGAGGAAAGGTACGAGCCTTGGCATTCCAGAACTCGCGTCCATGCTGCGACTCTTTCTTTTTTTCTAAAACACCCATTTGCAACTCACTCCTGCATTAAAGCCCATGGCCGGATAGCCCCAGGATTCTTCATAGTGCGTACCCGCAATATTGTCTGCGTAGGCCTCAAAAGACAACTGCTCATTAAATTTATAGCCCAGGCTGGCCCCAAGAGTAATGTAGTCATGCAGGGTGCCTTGTGACAGATTTGCGGTATTGATATAGTATTTGCGTTCACCCACATAGGTCAGCGAAGTGTCCAGATTCCAGGATGGATCAATCTGCCAGGAAAGTCCAAGGCTTCCTTTCCATTCAGGGATGTACTCCAGCTTCTTCATTGTATTATCCGGGTCAGAAGGGTCATTGCGCTTTTTATTATCCTGCCACGTGGCTGTGCCGTGCAGTTTGAGATTGTCCAGAAGCGCATAGCTTCCGCCCAGGGTCAATCCATAAATCTCTGCATCCACATTATAGGCTGCCCAGGCCTGATTACTTGGTGGGCGCGGAACATATACCGGCTTATGCACAATATAGTCTTGCACACTATAGTAAAATCCAGAGAGTTTAATAAATTCATCTGCTGAAAAATTATACTTGTATGCGATGTCCAAACCCCTGGCTGTTTCTGGCTTGATATTCTTGCCTATCAGATAGGGTACGTTAATGCTGTTATCGTAGGATGATGCCTGAGATGCCCAATAGAGTTCCGGCATGGAAGGAGTGCGGTAGTTCTGGTATGCGGCAATGGAGGCAGACTGATTGTCTGTAAACGCATAGGTCAGCATAGCCTTGGGAGACACAGCCTCGCCAGTGTATTTCCGATTTTGTCCTTCTGGCTCATAGTGGTAGCTGTCAAATCGAAG
>JAAYGZ010000123.1 GCA_012727515.1 Desulfovibrionales bacterium | reverse complement strand
GCTATGAAGAAAATCCTTCCTGCCCAGGCATTTCGCAAACTTGCACTCCTGTACACAGAAATGCAGGACCTGTATCAGCGCCATGCCACAGCTTTGGGCCTGACCTGTGATGGGTGCACGCAAAATTGCTGCACCAGCTATTTTCAGCACCACACCTATATTGAATGGGCATACCTCGTTCATGGCCTGCACACCCTGCCAGAAGCAGAACGCGCCCTGTACACCGAACGAGCCCAGGCCTATGTACATCAGGCCACACAAGACCTGGCATCTGGCCAACGTCCGTCCATTATGTGCCCAGTAAATAATGAAGGGCGCTGCGGGATGTACCAGCATCGCCTGATGATTTGTCGTCTTCACGGAGTGCCCAACCGTTTGCGCTATCCCAATGGACGGATTTTAGACTTTCCAGGCTGTTACCGCAGTCAGGAACTTTGTGCAGACCAGCTGGAAATTTCTGTACTTGATCGCACTGTGCTCTATACCCGGCTCATGGAGCTGGAAATGCAGTTTGTCGGACCAAACCGCATTCGCAGCCTGCCACGCGTGGACCAGACCTTGGCTGAAATGATTGTCCAGGGCGCACCACTACGATAACCAGGAGATACCCATGCGTCATAAACTAGTTGCCCTTGCTCTTGTCTGCCTGTGCATGGCCTGTGCCCATTTGAGTGTTATTCATCTCAATAAAAAACCCTGGGTGCTGGGACAGCAGGAAACACTGGCCATGCGCTACTGGGAGTTCAACTATACAAGCAGGCTGGAGAATAATCGACTTGTCGTTTCAGGCACGGCAATCCCCATTGCAGGCAGTATTCCGGACTGGGCGACCTGGATTCAGGATTTGTGGATGCAGATTTATTTAAGTGATGATCACAGCTCTGTCCTGGCCAAGGATTTACGTCTCTACCTGCCCACAGAACTGGACCGGGAAAAAGGCGTGCCTTTTGAGTTTCACCTCACCCCTGATTCTTTGGGCGTATCAGGTCCGGTTTTTATCTCCTTTGGCTATCGCATGGAACTGACAGCAGGTCGCCTGCCCTTGCAGCCCGCAGCATCCCAGTCACCGGCGCAGGTATTTTTTGCCAGCCAGGGTGCTTTGTTTCAATAAGATACGTCCAAATTGGCTGAACACGGGGCCAGCGCTGATCCTGGCCCTGCTTGCAGCGCATCAAAAATTAAAAATTCAAGATGTTGCAGCGTTGCGTAGTACAGTGCGCAGTCGCTGTTCCACGGCAAGTCTTTCTGCTCCAAGACGATCTCGCGGCCATGAGGCGCACACTTGCTCCTGGTGGATAATTGCTCCGCTTGGAGCAAAGACCAGAATGCGCCCGGCCAGATACGCAGCCTCTTCAGCACTATGGGTGACATAGATTATGGTATTGCCTTGCGTCATCCACAGCGTCAGCAGATCATCCTGCAAGCGCTCCCGCGTGGGAATATCAAGGGCGCTGAAGGGTTCATCCATCAGCAAAACCGGTGGTTCCAGCACCAGTACCCGGGCCAGAGCCACGCGCTGACGCATTCCTCCAGACAAATGGCATGGATACCTGTGTGCGTACTCAGCAAGACCCATGCGCTCCAGTTGAGCCGTTACAGTCTGGGTGATTGCAGCCTTGCCCATCCCCTGAGCACGCAGCCCAAAACCCACATTGTCCGCCACAGTGAGCCAGGGAAAAAGAGTTGCCTCCTGAAAAATCATGGCGCGCTCCGGACCTGCCCCGCACACGGGAAGACCATTAACCACTATACGTCCGGCAATAGGCGCAAGAAATCCTGCAATAAGATGTAAAAGCGTTGTTTTTCCGCAGCCGCTCTGGCCTAAAATACATACAAACTCCCCTGCTGGCACATGCAGAGAAAAATCGACAAAAACAGGGCGCTGCGTGTGCGGGTAATGAAAACATAGCGTATCCACATAAATCATTGTGTGTCTCTGGGCAGGGTCCATTGGGCAATGGTTTTGCGCTCTGCATAGGTAAGCACCTGGTCAACACCAAGTCCCAGGGCACAGACCACAACAATACAGGCAAAGGAAGAAGCATAGTCCAGGTTCCAGCGAGACTGGATAAGCGAATAGCCCAGGCCAGTTCCCGTACCCACCACCATTTCTGCTGCAACCAGCACGCGCCAGCCCGTGGCCAGGCCAAGACGCAGGCCACAAAGCAGGGCTGGCAAGGCCGCAGGAATAAGAACCTGCAGAAAAAGCATGGCCCGGCCTGCCCCAAGCATACGAGCCGCACGGATAAGAGCAGGATCAAGAGCGCGCACTCCTGCCAGGACACTTACGGCAACAGGAGAAAAAGCAGCCAGAAAGATCATACAGAGTGTTGCCTGTTCCCCGACTCCAAAGAGTAAAAGAGCAACAGGCACCCAGGCCAGCCCAGGAACCAGTAAAAGGGTCTGAGGAATCCGGGCGGTGGCAATTTCCACACTACGAAACCAACCAGCCAGCAGCCCATAGCTGATACCCAGCCCGGCAGCCAGCCCAGAGCCAAGCAGCCAGCGATACACGCTGCGGAAAATATGTTCCCCAAGGCTCTGCCCTGACAGGGGCGCACCACGAACAAGCTCAAGCAGGCGCTCCAGTGTCTGCCACGGTGTGGGAAAAGGGACGCCACGTTGCCACAGCACAAACAGGGCCAGCCCATGCCAGATCAGCACCACAATAAAAAAGGGAAGAAGCGTTCGCAGCAAGCTCTTCATAGCCGCTGATGCAGAGCCGGTTATGCTTGCCACGTGCAAGAATGTGCGCCGTGTCTATAAAGACACAGCGCACAACAATGACAGGGATGTACTAATGAGAGATCCACAAGGAAGCAGAATCCAGATGGCGAAGCAGGTGCATACTGACTGAGCCAAGCACACGCTTTAATTTACTTTCTCCTCGCCCGGTTCGGCCTGTTGCCACAACGCCGTAGTTTCCTTCCCTGGCCAGGCACACAATGGCATCAGAGATGTTTTTTCCACTTGCTCTATGCTCAGAAATACGGTCTGCGCCAATGCCATTTTCTTCGAGCATACGTCTGGCTCCGGCAAATGCCTCCACAGATATGTCCGCGCCAGACTGCGCCTGTACATGAGCAATCGTAATTTTATGCTCTGGTTCATCCTTGAGCATAAAACCAACATGGTCTGCGCAGCGCAGGCTTGCAGGAGATCCATCCGTACACAGGAGCACATGAGGCGAAAACCGGGTTTGATTGCGACAAATCCAGAGAGGAGTTTCAATAGGGGTGACAAAAACCTGTTTGCTCACGCTTTCAGCCAGAAGTTCTTCAAGCCGGGAAAGACCGCGTCGGCCCAGGGCAATGGCATCATACAGCCCGCTGATTCCTTCCTGAACAATGTCATGAGCTGTACCTAATTGCTTAAACGCAATTTTTTTGTGGATATTGTGCTCAGGAAATCCAGAAACACACAAGAAGTCAACGGCTTTACTGAGCGCGGCCTCTGCATGAGCTTTCACATGCTGTTCACGACGTTGCAAATTGCCAAAATCATCGAGAATTTCTGCGTTGTTCAGTCCGGCCTTGGGATTGCTGGTCACATAAAGCATAGTAACATGCAGGTGCGTAAAATTATGAAAGAATTTTACTAAAAAACGTACTGCCTGCATGGCACTGGAATCGTCACTGATCGTAAGCAAAACATGTTTGTTCATTGTACCACCTATGCGTATATAAGGCCGGATGCCCGGCCTGCCTCATTACTTTACAATGAATACAATTCTGATCCGGCTAAAATGCGCACATTATTCTTGTGCAGCACTTCAATGGCCTGATCTGTACGGTCAAAACGAAAAATAAGGATAGCATTGTGTCCGCTCTGCGTCACAAACGCGTACATATATTCCACATTAACCCCGCCAGCAGTGAGCATGTCCAAAACAGAATGCAAACCACCGGGCTGATCACTTATTTCTGCTGCCACCACATTGGTGCGACCAACAGTAAAGCCGTGAGCTTTCAGGGCCTCTTTTGCCTTTTCATTGTCTGTGACAATAAGACGCAAAATGCCGAAATCCGAGGTGTCTGCCAGGGATAATGCACGGATATTTACTTTATTTTCAGCTAAAATCTTGGTCACTTCTGCCAGGCGGCCAGCTCTGTTTTCCAGAAAAACAGAAATTTGTTCAACCTTCATTGAATCCTCCTGTGGGGCACCGGCGCATCCTTGCGCCAGCCCAGGTTAATTAGGCATTGCGTAAATCAACAATACGCTTGGCTTTGCCTTCAGACCGTTCAATACTGCGCGGCTCTGACAGGGTCACTTTAGCCGTGACACCAAGAAATTCTTTGATATTCTTTTGTATCCTGGACTCCATACGCTGCAGGTGTTTGATTTCATCAGAAAAGAGTTTTTCATCCACTTCAACCTTGATTTCCAGTATATCCAGGCTGCCCTCACGGGTTAAGATGAGTTGGTAATGCGGAGTCAGGCCCTGGGTTTCCAGGAGAATGGTTTCAATCTGCTGCGGAAATACATTCACACCGCGAATAATTAACATATCATCGCTGCGGCCCTGAATGCGCGTAATACGGCGATGTGTGCGCCCGCACCGGCACGGAACAGCATCAATACGGGTGATATCCCTGGTGCGATAGCGTACCAGAGGTTGCGCTTCCTTAGTAATGGTGGTGATAACCAGTTCCCCGGCTTCGCCCAAAGGAAGTTGCTCCCCGGTGTCAGGATCAATAATTTCCATCAGAAAATGGTCTTCCCAGATATGCAGACCATCCTGGGCGTCGCAGCATTCCATGCCCACGCCCGGCCCCATGATTTCAGATAAACCATAGATGTCCAGGGCCTTGATCTGGAGTTTGGATTCAATCTCAGCCCGCATTTTCTCGCTCCAGGGTTCAGCGCCAAAAATGCCGGTATGCAGCTTAATGTCAGCAACACTGATGCCTGCGGCCAGAATGGATTCGTAGAGAAAAAGCGCGTATGACGGCGTGCTGCACAAAATAGTTGAACCAAAATCACGCATCAGCATAACCTGACGCCGGGTACCACCGCCAGAAATAGGCACAATGGTCGCGCCCATGCGCTCTACCCCATAGTGCATACCCAGGCCGCCTGTGAACAGGCCATAGCCATAGGCATTATGCACCACGTCCCGCCTGCTGGCTCCGGCGCACATGAGGGAACGGGCCATCAGCTCGGCCCAGGTATTCACGTCGCGCTGGGTATAGCCCACCACAGTGGCTTTGCCTGTGGTTCCTGAAGAAGCATGAACACGCACCACATTGTCGCGAGGAACCGCAAACAGGCCAAAGGGGTAATTATTGCGCAGATCCTGCTTTTCCGTGAAAGGCAGATATTTGAGATCGCTCAAGGAGCGGATATGCTCCGGGCGAACACCCATTTCAGTAAAACGGGTCTGATAAAAAGGCACGTTGTAAAATACTTTTTCCACCATGGCCTGCAGCCTGCGCAATTGCAGGGCTTCTAAATCCTCGCGGGGCATGGTTTCACTGGCAACATCATACAGCATGGGCATTCCTTGTGTTACAGAAAAAAAGAAAAACCGTGGACCTGCACCAAGTCCCCGGCCCTGAGTATTCATCATCTGAATGCAGCTACGACCATCAGCCTGCAAGGGCCGGAACATACGGATTTCTTTCCGTCACAGACAGATTGGCGCACATGGTTCGCTATGCCTTGGCCAATCTTGTTCGTCAAGACTTCGCCCATTGCCCTGCGTGATAAAGTCGCATACGCAAGGCAGGGTATCAGGAACACATAGACATGGAGTACAAACAGAATATGGAAGTAAAAATTCAGCAGTTTATTACCTGGCTGATTGATAAAAAAGGAACCGGCATCAAAGCCATTGACCTGCGCGAACGCTCGTCCCTGACCGAAGCAATGATCTTTGTGACTGCCCGCTCGGCCCGCCATGCTCAGGCCCTGGCTGATGAGATCATGCAGCAGGTCGCAGCACAGAAATGGGATTATTTTGGTGTGGAAGGATTTCAGCATGGCCACTGGATTTTAGTGGATTGCAATGATGTGATTGTTCATATTTTTCAGCAGGAAACCAGAGACCTGTACAATGTGGAGT
>JAAYGZ010000122.1 GCA_012727515.1 Desulfovibrionales bacterium | reverse complement strand
TCTCCACTCATGCCCAGGGGCAGAAGCTCCTGGTTGCGATCCAGAATATAATGCCAGACCCCAGGCATGGGCCGACCAATGGGAATATTACTGTATGATCGCGATGCGTCCAGGAGATGGCAGGTGGAGATGACAGTGCATTCTGTGGGACCATACCCGTTAAAAAGCAGCCCTGCATGATTCGGAGCCACTTTAAGTTTTTCTCCGCCCGTGGAAATAACCACGCCTGGCACCTGGTACTGCTGTAAAAATTCCACGCAGATCTGGGTGGTTAAAAACATATCCGTGATGCCATGCTCGCCAAGATACGCATACAGGGAAGCCAGATCAAAACGGGTGCGCTCATTAATACTATGCAACTGGCCGCCCGCGCAGAGAGGAGGAAACAAGGCAATAACCGCAGCGTCAAAACTGAAGCTGGAATGCAGGGCCACGCGGGAATGTTCACCAAGAGCAAAAAGATCAATGTTCCAGGCAATAAAGGCTGATAAGGCCCGGTGGGAAATGACCACACCCTTGGGCTTGCCCGTGGAGCCAGAGGTGTAAATGATGTAGGCTGGGTCAGAACTATGCGGCGCAGCAGGAAGGGCTACATTATCAAGACCTGCGGCCTGCTCCATAAGCTCCTTGATATCCAGTACCGTAAGACCGGAAATGGGCAAAGCGCGCCGCTCCTGCGGACTTTGAGCATCAACCAGAAGAAGTGGGGCCTGGCTGTCCTCCAGCATGTACTGCACCCGGTCCAGGGGATAGTCCGGGTCCAGGGGCAAATAGGCGCCCCCTGCTTTTAAGACTGCATAAATAGCCAAGGCAAAGGCATTGCAGCGGGAAATACCAAGAGCCACAAAACGCCCGCGCACCGGGCCTTTGGCTTCAAGAATGGCTGCCAACCCATCTGTAATTGCATCAACCTCTGCATAGGTGAGTTGTTCGGTGCTGTCGCACAAAGCAATATGGCCCGGATACCGGGCCGCGGCCTCACGAAGATAGTCCACAAAGCTGGCTCCGGCACGGCCCCAGGTTGAAGGCGGAGTTTGCAGCCCGTCCACAAGAAGCTGGCGCTCCTTGGGTCCGATAAGTGCGAGCCGGTCCACAGGCTTGTGCGGATGTGCCACCAGATCTGCCGCCATGGCCCGAATCCCCTCGATCATGCGCTCCACTGCCTGCCTGCTCATGGCACCACGGCGAAAAACCACACGAACCTTTTGCAAGCCCTGTCTGTCATCACAGCCCAGATTGACCCGAAAAATCAGGCCAAAAGGGCTACTTTGCTCTGCCGGAAAATCCATATCAAAAGGCAGGTCAGGATAGGCATTGGAAACAATGGAAAAATTCCACAGCCGTTCCGTGTCCTCGCCCTGACTGTGCAGGTGCTCCACAATCTTGCCCAAAGGATACCGGCTGTGCTTCAGGGCCTGGCCCAGCATTGTATCCACGCGCAGAACAAAATCCCCAAAGGTTTCTTCAGCCTTCCGGGTGCAATGAAGCAGCAATGTATTGACCTGCATACGTATGGACTTTGTGATAGCTTTGGGTAGCCCCCGGCGACCAGCACTGGCTGTCAGCACTGGCACTGCGTCACTGTCAAAACGGCGCAACAGATACGCCCCAAGCAGGGCCAGGCCCAGACAATAGGTTGAGACAGGTGTGGCCAGACTTTTGGTGTATTCAACCAGGGCCTGGGTCAGCTCTGGCTCAAAAGCAAGATCCATGCTGTCACAGGTCTGATCATCACCCCGCAAATCTTCCGGAAATTCACTGCTGGAGCCTATATGGTTGGCCCAGAAATCAGCGTCATCCGTGTACGCACGTCCTGCATGATAGCTGTTTTCCTCGTGCAAGCATTCTTCCTGCTCAGAAGTCACCTGATCAGGTGCCAGCCCTTGCGCACCAAGAGCGCAGGCATCAGCAATACGCTGTCCCAGCAGGGCCAGGCTTGTGCCATCTGCCAGAGCGTGATGCAGCTTGGCCCATACCCTGGTGCCTGGCCCGTCACTGTTTGTCGCTGACTGCACAAAAAATTCATACAAAGGCGCGTCCCAAACCGAGACAAAACCCCGGAAAAAACCCAGACCTTCAAGCGCCCTGTCATCACCTGCTGCAACATGGTGCACACGAGCAAGATCAGGCTCTCCCACGTAAAACAGCATTTCCTGACCGTCTGCGCTGATATGAAAACGGCTGTTCAGATCCTGCTGAACCGCAAGCATGGCCTGCAGGACGCCGCACACAAATTCTGGCTCCCTGTCCTGAAAAAAATACATGGTTCTGATTATGTATTGATCGGAGTGCAGAAACAGACGTTCAGCCTGCAGGACACGGTTCTGTGGAAATGTGACAGGAAGGTAGGTGCGCATGATGAACCTCGGATGGGCAATATAAAAAAGTTAGGGAGACGCTGATTAACTCAGTCATTGCGAGAAGCGTAGCGACGCGGCAATCTGTAACGTATTGCTAAATCAATAATTTTAGATTGCTTCCCGCTTCGATTGCTCGCGGTCGTAATGACTTGTTTCAATGTAATCTGTGCGTCCTTAGTCATCATCTTCCACGGCTCCATTGGTAAGTCCCTTGCGGTCTTCTTCTTCGCGGATCACCCGCCGCAACACCTTGCCAACTATGGACTTGGGCAGATCATCACGAAATTCCACCTGCTTGGGCACTTTGTAATTGGCCAGTTTTTCCCGACAAAAGGCCAGCACTTCTGCCTTGGTCAGGGTCTGGCCTTCGCGCACAACAATATAGGCTTTAATGATCTCGCCCCGTGTTTTGTGGTTAATGCCCACGCTCACACATTCTTTAATGGCTGGATGTTCGTGCAGCACTTCGTCAATTTCGCGGGGATAGACATTGTAGCCACCAGTAATAATGAGGTCTTTTTTGCGGTCCACAATGAAGAAATACCCTTCTTCATCCATGTAGGCGATATCTCCGGTGTAGAGCCAGCCATTGCGCAGCACAGAGGCTGTTTCATCCGGACGGTTCCAGTAGCCAGACATAACCTGCGGCCCGCGCACCACCATCTCGCCGATTTTGCCCACTGGCAACGGCACAGACCCTACTTCCATATCCACAATCACAGCCTCTGTGTCAGGAAAAGGCAGGCCAATGGAGCCGTTTTTACTGTTGCCACGCAAGGGATTTAAGTGCGTGATGGGCGAGGCTTCAGTCAGTCCATACCCTTCCACAATATGGGCTCCGGTTAAGCGATTAAACTTTTCCAGCACTGGTACTGGCATGGGCGCAGACCCGGAAATACAGTAACGCACTGAAGAGAGATCATATTTTTCCAGATTTTTCTGCTGCAACAGGGCAATGAAAATAGATGGCGCACACGGAAAAATTGTCGGGCGCTGCTTATCAATGGTTTTCAGCACTGTCAGCGGCTCGAATTTGGCCAAGGGCACTACAGTGGCTCCGATCAGGGTGCCAAAATTCACGCACACGGTCAGGCCGTAAATATGGAAAAAAGGCAGCAGCCCCAGCATGACATCGCCTTCCTTCTTGATTGAATGCAGAACAGCCTGGCATTGCTGGGCATTATACACCAGGTTGGCATGGGTCAGCATAACCCCTTTGGACACTCCGGTGGTCCCCCCGGTGTATTGCAGCAAGGCCAGGTCTTTGCGCGGATTAATGGGGTGCGCTGGTTCAATCTGGGTGCGTTGCAGCAAGGATTTCCACGGCACAACTGATTCCCCGTCAAAAGGAATTGCTTCAAGCTGATACTCGCGCCGGGATTTGAACG
>JAAYGZ010000121.1 GCA_012727515.1 Desulfovibrionales bacterium | reverse complement strand
TCACAAAAGAACAGTTGGCTATCCTTGTTGTTTTTCTGCTGATTTTTATCAGTATTGCTATTTTTTTATATAAAAATCGGCTGCACAAAGAGCAGACCTATCTGGATGCGTCTATTGCCCATTTAACCCTGAGCTATGAAGAAGTTCTTCATTCCTCCCATTTAGTGGTGGATCAATTTTTTGCCAACACATTGAATCAGCCTGAAGTGACCATTCTGTTAGAGGAGGCTATTCACAGCACAGACCAGGAGCGCAGCCCCTTGCGCCAGCGTCTTTATGAGCATTTGCTCCCGACCTATGAAACGATGCGCACACAGAATCTGGCCCAATTGCAATTTCATTTGCCTGATGGAACCAGTTTTTTGCGCTTTAACCAGCCTGAGCGATACGGAGATAATCTTTTAGGATTTCGCAGTTTTGTCCGAATTGCCAATCAGGAATTGCGCGTACTCTATGGATTTGAAGTGGGCAGAGCAGCGGCTGGATTTCGTTTTATCTATCCCCTGCACTCCAGGGGCCGGCATGTAGGCAGTGTGGAAGTTGTGCTGACAACCAGGGCAATTCAGGACGCCCTGGTTGAATTGGACAGTTCCCGGCACTTTGCTTTTTTGTTGTCTCGCTTCAAGGCAGAATCAATTTTTTTTCCGGAAAAGCTCAACTTATGCCGCACGTCAGGCATACGTTCTGATTTTTTAACCTGTGAGCCCAGCACAGAATCTTTCCACAACTCTCCTGCCTTGTCCCCCGCCATTGAACGAATCAATCAATACCTGCATGACCAGAAAGATCTTGGCATAAGTATGGGGCGTCCATTGGCCAAGGCCGTGAATTTAAGAGGGCAGGATGCGTATGTGGTGACCTTTTTGCCTCTCAAAAATGCAGATGCCCAGTTTGCAGGGTATCTGGTTGCGTACACTCCGGATCATTTTTTTCCGGCACTGCGCAATGAGTTCTATGCGTATGTGCTGGCTGCTTTGTTCAGCACTGTTCTGGTGGCTTTTTTGCTTTGCCATATCCGTATGCAAACCCAGGCTCTTAATCTGGAGCGCCAAAGTCTATTAACCATGTCCAATGCCCTGGCAGAAGGAGTGTATTCCATTGATGCTGCAGGCACCATTGTTCGCGTCAATAAGACGGCCTGCCAACTGCTTGGATATGAGTCTGAAGAAATGTTGGGAAAAATCGCGCACGACCTTTTTCATTGTCATGAAAAAAATAACTACACGACACGTGCTGAATGTTTACTTTGTTATTATACTGCTCATGGGCATGTGTATGATGGAGAAGAAATTTTTCTGACCAAGGCAGGGCATTTTTTAATTGCAGAAGTGTCTGGACGGCCCTTGTTTCAGGATGGCGTTTTTGTAGGCTCTGTCATTGCTTTTCGAGATATTGGAGAACACAAAGCAGCTGAAGACGCGCTGCTTGAGGCCAATCACCAGTTGGCACAAGCCATTCAGCGCGCAGAACATCTGGCCGAGGAAGCTCGTGCCGCCAGTGAAGCCAAAGGGGTTTTTCTGGCCAATATGAGCCATGAAATCCGCACGCCCATGAATGCTATTATTGGCATGACCCACCTGGCGTTGTGCACCAAGCTGACTTCTCAGCAACATGATTATCTGAGCAAAGTTGATCTGGCAGCCAAATCCCTGTTGGGCATTTTAAATGATATTCTTGATCTTTCCAAAGTTGAGGCCGGGCGCATTGAACTGGAACAGATTGAGTTTTCTCTGCCAGATGTCCTGGATAATGTTGTATCCGTGACCTCCATGCGCTCGCAGGAAACCCAGGTTGAACTTGTTCTTGATGTACATGATAACGTGCCTGAATATCTGGTGGGTGATCCCCTGCGCCTGGGACAGGTGCTTATCAATCTGGTGGGCAATGCGCAGAAATTCACTGAGCAGGGCGAGATTCGGATCAGTATTGCACGCAAAGAAACACTGCCTGCTGGCCGGGTGTGTTTGCATTTTCAGGTGCTGGACACAGGCATTGGCATGGATAACGCGCAACTTGCAAAATTGTTTAAACCTTTTGAACAGACTGAAGCATCAATCTCGCGCCGCTATGGAGGCACGGGCCTGGGGCTGACTATTTCTCGTCATTTAGTGGCCATGATGGGGGGAACCTTAACTGCAACCAGTGTTTCAGGGCAGGGCAGCGTATTTGCCTTTCATGTGCTTTGTGGTCTGGGCCCTGAATCCACACCGCGCGCCCTGCCAGAGTATGTGCATGGTCAGCGCGTCGTCATCCTTGATGATCTGAACTCATCTCGCCGGGTTTTGCAGGCCATGTGTCATGATCTGGGTTTACGACCAGATGGCTATGCCTTGCCCGGCGATGCCCTGGAAGCCATGCGCCATGATCCGGCGGACTTTGTTTTGCTGGATTGGACTATGCC